>CAXTTX010000165.1:253-10552 GCA_964247045.1 uncultured Verrucomicrobiales bacterium
GATATCACTGGAGAGCCGGTCCGGATCGAGCCGGTCGTTTTCCGGAATCTTGTGCAGATCCGCGATGGCCGCGACGACCGAAAAATCCGCGAGCGCCAGGGATTCCGCGAGCTCCTTCTGGAACACCGCGCGCCGTGTCGTGTTGGAGCGCGGCTCGAACAACAGCCAGAGGCGGGAGTCGGGGTAGCGCTGGCGAATACTCGGCACCGCCAGCCGGATCGCCGTCGGGTGATGCGCGAAATCGTCGATCACCTTGATACCATTCGCCTCGCCCTTCAGTTCCTGCCTGCGGGCCACGCCGTCGAAGCACTCCAGTCCAGCACGGATATCGTCTGGCGTGAGGCCCGCGAAGACGGCGGCGGTGGCGGCCATGGCCGCGTTGCGGACGTTGAACTCGCCCGTCATCGGCACCATGTAGTTCTCGTCGCCGATGGTGAATGAACTACGGTCCGTGTCGTACTTCACATCCGTGATGCGGAGGCCGCAATCCGCACCGAAGCCGATGGTGGTCACCGGGCAGGGCGCGCCCGCCGCGACATCGAGGCAATTCTGTTCATCGCCGTTCACGTAGGCGTGGCCGCCCTTCGGAACGATGTTCAACAGGCGGCGGAAGGTGAGCTTGATTTCATCCAGCGAGTTGTAGATGTCCGCGTGATCGAACTCGACGTTGTTCACGATCACGCACTCCGGCAGGTAGTGGAGGAACTTCGAGCGCTTGTCGAAGAAGGCCGTGTCGTATTCGTCGCCTTCCAGCACGTTGAACTCCGAGTTCGTGAAATGCGCGCCGCGGCCGAGGTTCTTCGGCAGGCCGCCGATCATGTAGCCGGGATCGCGTCCCGCATGCTTCAACAGCCACGCCAGCATTGAGGAGGTGGTCGTCTTGCCGTGGGTGCCGGAGACCACGAAGTTGCGCTTTCCGCGGAGGAAGAATTCCTTCAGCACCTCCGGCAGGGAATGGTAGAGCAGCTTGCGATCAAGCGCCGCTTCCGCTTCCGGGTTGCCGCGTGAGATCGCGTTGCCGATGATGACCACGTCCGTGTCCGCCGGGATGTTGGATTCGTGGTAACCCTCCGTGAGGGTGATGCCCTGGCCGCGCAGGAAATCCGACATCGGTGGGTAAACATTGGCGTCGGAACCGGTGACGGTATAGCCGCGTTGCTTCATCGCGGCGGCGACGGCCCCCATGGCGGTGCCACAGATGCCGGTGAAATGGAAACGGGTCTTTGCGGACATGGGAAGGAGGCGAAGCTATGCGCCCGGATCGGCGCTTGCCAATCCGTAATTCCGGGAAATCCGCCGGCGTAGGTAGATACCTCCGTTCCACGTTCCCATGAACATCTCCCGAGAAGTTTTCCGATGGCTGCCCGTCCTTTTTGCCTCCACCATGGCGGGTGCGGAAACGCTGGTGCCGCTGGATGTCCTCAACGGTGCCGGGCCGAAGCCGGAGGTGTGGGTCGTCGATATCCCGGCCGGAAACACCTCGGTCCGCCACGTGCCCGGTAGCGATCCCGGCGGGAAACAGGCGCTGGAACTGGCCTATAAATTCACCGCCTCCGCGAAACTCCAGTACCTCGGCATCCCGAACAAAGTCCGCGTCCTTGAGTCCGTGAATTCCTTCCGCTTCCGTCTCAAGGGTGACGGATCCAAATGCTCTTACGGTCTTCAGGTGACCGATGCTGGGGGCGAGACCCACCAGTTCAGCCGCAACACCGGCCAGGGCGGTCTCATTGATTTCAAGGGCTGGAAGGAACTTTCCTTCGATCTCACCTCCGGACACGAGACCTGGGGCGGCGACCAGAACCAGCGCCTCAATTATCCGCTCACGGCCTTCACGCTCACCGTCGGGCAGCCGTCGGACGAAGGGAAGTTGTTGCCCGCCGAAGGTAGCCTGCTTTTTGAGAATCTCGCGGTGGCCTCGGCTAAAACCGCCTTGGAAGTCCTGGGTGCGCGGATCTCTGTCATTTCTCCGCCTTATGCCTCGGAGATCCGGGGTAAAACAAAGGTCAGCCTTTCCGCCCCGGGTTTCAAGCGACTCCTCGTGAAATGCTGGAAACAGGGTGGGGGAGCGGGGACTGATTCCACCGTGGCCACGCTCGATCCCGACGTGGACGGCAAGGGCGTTTTCTCGTTTCCTGCGGACGACTATCCTCATGGACCGGTGACGCTGCGGATATCCGGGGAAGAAGGACCACACGCGGACAACTGCTACCTCCAGCTCTACAACCAGGGTGGTGTCTCTTGGAACGCCGGCATTCCTTCCGCCGCTCCGCCCGCCGCCCTGGGGATGGATCTCCTGTTTGCCGATGATTTCAACGGTCCGCTCTCCATTTCCAGCACGGATCCGAAGGCCCGGTACTACGATCACAAGCCGCCCGACGGTTCGCAGGATTTCAGTACCCTGCGTTTCACGGGTATCCATGAACCCGCCGATCCATTCCACCAGATGGATACGTATCTTCGCATCCGCGCCAGCGAGCGGACAAAAAGCTCAGGGATCATTTCCTCCATGAAGAACGATGGCACCGGCATCACCGCCCGGGTGCCCTGCTATTTCGAGTGCCGTTTTATTGGGCCGAATGCCATCGGCACCTGGCCGGCGTTCTGGCTTCTCACGGACTACATGAAGGACCACGTGAAGGGCCGAAAGGTCCCCTGCGATGAACTGGACATTATCGAGGCCTATGGTGGCGAGGGGAAGGGCTCACCCAATGCCCACGACACCTACATGATCGCGCCGCATTGCTGGGACCAGGGAGATGCCGGCAAGGAGATCGAAACGAGAGCTTTCGAGGCCCTGAAGAATCCGGTTCGCATGCGCGCGAAGGGAATTACTTCCGCATGGTTCGAGTCCTCCCACACCTACGGTTGCAAGATCACGGATGGCGAAACCATTTACTATTGTGACGATATCGAGGTCGCCCGGCATCAGACGCTCCCGCTTTCAAAGGATCAACCGTTCTTTTTTCTCATCAACCTCGCCACCGGCGGCGGCTGGCCTGTGGATCTCTCCCGCTACGATGGGACTGCGGACATGTATGTGGACTACGTGCGTGTCTATCAGGGGAATCGGTGACCCGGCGGCTTCGTTAGAACGTCGGCGCCGCCACCGTCGCATTGTCGCGCTCTTCCGTCCTCCTCCTCAGAATCCGGTCCGCCGTTTCGGTGACCATTTCCGCGAGCAGCAGCCACAAGTGCGATCCTTCCCGGTAGTCCGCCGGCGCGATGTGCTTCACCCGCCCCGCGTGGGTGGAAAGCTGGAAGCACTTCTGGAACGAGCGCCGGGTCGGGTCGTTCGGATTGTAAACCGCGATGCCTTGCCCGCCGTTCTTGTTCATCACGGTGAAGCAAGGCACGTCCGTCGGGCCATCGCCGACATAAACCATGTTTTCGAAGGGGATTGGCCGCTGTTCCGCGGGCATGTGGTCGTTCACATCCTCGTCGTGGGCGAGCATGCCCTTGTTGATGCGGAAAAGGTACTGCGTCTTCGTCGTGTGGGAGATCACCCGCTTCGGGAAACTGATCCGTCCTTCCGAGTTCTCGCCGAATTCGCAGCCGAACATCGCGCGGACGTGGTCCTTCAGCCGGGAGCCATCCAGCAGCGCCTTCAAGCCGGAAGAAATGATGTAGTGCTCCACCTTGATGCCGGCCGCCTCATGGCGCGGACTGAGAGCCGCCTTCGGCAGGTCCACGAAGAGTTCCGGCAGACCAGGGAAAAAGCTCAATCCCGCGCCCAGTTCCGACAGCCGGGCGTTGGTCACGTTGTCCATGCCCAGGTAGTCCAGAAGGCACTTCATGTAGGCCAGTTCGCCGTCCCATTTCTGGTCTTGAACCAGCGTGTTGCACTTTTTCCAGAATTGCGCCGGATCGATCCCGAATTCCGGGAACAACACGTCATCCTGCATGTAGCGGGGGCTCAGTGTCTGGTCATAGTCGTAGACCAGCGCGATGATGTTTTGGGGAGCAGCCATGGGCGGGAAGCAGGCAACCAAGCCAGCCCTGCCGCGACAAGGCGGAAATCCCGCCGGACCCGCTTTGTTAACAGGGAAATCCGCCCGTTCAGGGATTCGCGCCCTTCAGCCGGATGAAGCGCTTGGCGTCCGGTGAGACGGGGATGTTGTCCCGCACCTTGAGGACCTCCGCGTTGTCGATGACGACCGTCGTGTGGTTCTTGCCGCTGAACCAATCCAGCAGGTTGGATGAAACCTGGATCACCGTCTTCGCTCCTTCGGGCAGGGAATCCTTCCGCAGGGTCAGCGAGCGGTATTTTTTCCCGTTGATCACGACCGTGCCTGTGACGGGAAGGGAGGTGGTGGAAGCTGGCGTGACTTCGGTTTCGGCTGCTCTCACGCCCGCGGATTTTTTCTTGCCAGCCTTGGAGGTGGTTCCCGCCGCGATGGATGCGGGTTTGGGCGTGGTCAAGACCACCAGTTCGGCCACGTTGCAATCGCTCTCGCCACCGGCTGCCTTGAGGCTCCGCAGCTTCACATAACGTGCGGTTCTCGCGGTGAACATGACCTGCTTCTCCGAGGAAGTGGCGTCAAAGGTGCCGGCCGACACCGGCTTGCCCCAGCTTCTGCCGTCCTTGCTGACGTAGAATTCGTACTTGCCGATGTTTCCCACGGTGATCCCGTCCTGCCGCGGCAGATAGCGGAAGCCCGTGACATTTCCGGAAGCTCCCAGGTCCAGTTGGATTTCGTGCGGACCCTTGGGGGGCTTTTTGCCGCGCCACCTGGAGTGCCAGAATGTGGCCGGATTGCCGTCGAAGGCAAAAGTCCCTTTCGCGTCCAGCTTCTCCTCGCTGTCGACGAATTTCAGCTTCCAGTTGGAACTGGGGAGCACGAAGTTAGGCCGCTCCTTGACGATGACGAGCCGTGCCGATGGCGTCGGATCCGCCTTTCCCTGGGAATTCGTCACCGTGAAAGTCACCAGATGATTTCCCGCCCGGTCGAATTGGCGGAAACCAGGGTTTTTATCCGTGGAACCGGCTATTCCGGAAGCCCCGCCAAAATTCCAGGAATATTTGAATGGGGATTTCCCGTTGGGATCGGACGCATCCCCTTGGAACTCGATCTGGTCGCCCGTATAGATCACCATCGGTCTGGCCGGGCTTGTGATCTTACCTTCCGGCGGCTCGGCGACGCGAGTGTCGAGCCGGTAGGTGATCTCCCTGGACCTCGGGCTGAGCAGCCCCGCGCGGTTGCGGGCGAGCACCACGAAGTAGTAGGTTTTTCCTTCCTCGATGCCCGGCACTTTCGCCCAGTTTTCGGAGGTCGCGATCTTCGAGGTGTATCTTCCGCTATCGGTTCCATACATCAGGATATAACCCGTCACGTTGCGTTCGGGGTTCTCGTTCCAGCCCAGTTTGATCGTCGTTGTCTCCGCCGCAAGGGCCGCAGGCCCTCCGGAAATCAGCAGATAGATGGCTGTTAGGAGCCATTTGGCGCGCGTGTTTGAAACGCCTCGCGGGCTTTCGGACGCTTCGCCAGTTCCAGGGGTCAAGGCCGCCAGGAAACGGGCGTAGTACGTCACAAGTCTCTGCATTTCAACGATTCAATGTAAGGGGAAAGCGCGGCCCAACTCGCTCCGGAGCTATGCTCCGCGCACCAGCAGGACCCGTGCCGGGGCTGATGCATTATCAGTCGGCGCGTGGCAATCTCATATTATCCTAACAACCGGACGAATCCGGACAGCGGGGGAAATTTAGGGAATCTTAATAAAATTGCACGCAAAATTTCCCGGATCCTGCCATCCCCGGGCGTCCCACCATGTCCCCGGAAAAGGGACAGCTGAAAATTGTTACAAAATCGTAAATTAAATCGACTCACCCGATTGAGTGACTAGCGTGCCGAGCTTGTAAATGGATGCAACCCAGGATCGCCGTGAGTTCAAGTTCGTCCTTCCCGCAGAGGAAGGAGAGCGGTTCCGCGAGTTCATCGCCAGTGAGATTCCGGTCGACCGTGGGGCGGAGAACGGTTACCCGGTTGTTTCCGAATATTATGACACGTCCGACCGCCACAGCTACTGGCAGAAGATCTGGGGTGCGGGCAACCGTCGTCGGGTGAGAGCCCGGGTCTACGGACGTCCGGATGGACCGATTCCTCCTGCGGCATTCATTGAAATCAAACACAAACTCGATAGCGACGGAGTGAAACGTCGCGCCGCCCTGCCGATCGACTCGCTGCGGGAGTTGGCAGAGGGAAATATCCCCGCGGCCCTGCTCGAAGCCACCCGCTCCCGTGCGGATCGTCATGTCGTCGCGGAACTGCGGGACCTTGTCCTCCGCGAGGGCGCACGGCCCGTCGTCCAGGTCCGCTACGACCGCATGGCCTACGACAGTGGCCCGGCCGGAACCATCCGCGTCACTTTCGATACCGGCTTGTGCTGCCGGTTTGATTTGAAACCCCTGGTCCCCGATGACCGCGACTTCCCGCTGCCGATCTTGGATTCGGAGTCCTCCATCGTCGAGGTCAAGACCATCGGCGCGGTCCCCATCTGGCTGCGCGATGCCACCGCGCGATTCCGTCTCCAGGTCCGCAGCATGAGCAAATATTGCCTTGCCCTGGAGCGTTACGATCCCGTCGTCACCCGCGAGCCGCTGCCCACTCTCTCCTGATAGTTACCCGGAAACCCAATGGATGATATACTGAATGGTTTATTTACTTGGCTAGAAGACAAGATGGACATGGGCTTGGACATCCCGGGACCCACCGAGGTGCTATGGGCCATGCTGCTCAGCTTCTCACTGAATCTTTTCATCGCGCAGCTTTACCGCAGCACCTACAAGGGAACCCGCTATTCCCAGGATTTCACCCAGACCCTGATCATGATCGGGACGATCACCACGATCCTCATCATGGTGGTCAGCGGCAATAGCAGCATCGCCTTCGGCATGTTCGCCGCTTTCTCGATGATCCGCTTCCGCCGCAACCTCGGCCAGGCCCGGGACCTCGGCTTCGTCTTCTGGGCGATGGCTACCGGCATGGTGGTCGGTGCCCGGCTTTACAACCAGGCGCTCATCATCACCCCGCTGGTGGGAGTCTTGCTCTATTTCATTTTCAAGAAGGATGCCTTTGCTCCAAAGAAAGCCTCGCACGTCCTGACGATGCGCATGACCAGCGACATGAGCTTCGAGGATCGGGTCACCCCCATCTGGTCGGAATTCACGGACCAGGCGGAGCTGATCAGCGTCCGTTCCGCCCAAGCCGGCATGATGACGGAGCTCTGCTACGGCATCCAGTTGAAAACCGGCGTGAAAGTTTCCGATCTTATCGAACGTCTGCAAATCGCTTGCGGCAACAACCGCATCGTCCTCACACCCACCGGAAACGAGTTGGACGTATGAACAAAAAACCCCGCGGATTCACCCTTCTCGAGATGCTGATCGCCGTGGCGGTGGTCGCCGCCCTGGCGGCCATCGGCGTCACCATCTCCCGCTCCTCGAAACAAAAGGCCCACCAAAGCGTCGCCTTGCAGAAGCTGCGGGCCCTCGGCAGCACCTTCGTGGCCTATACCACCGATAAGGGCGGACTCCTGCCGTTTGAAGATTCCACCGGCACGGACGATTGGACCAATGCCGCGAAACCGGAAAACCAGGACGCGTGGTATAATGCCCTCCCCAAGCTGATGGGCTCCGAGTCCGTTGGCGAAATCGGTGCCACCAATCCCGCGAAGTTCTATATGGACAGCTATCCGTTGTACATCCCCGGCGCACCCTATGGTAGCGAGGACAAGCGCACCGGGAACCCCGCGTTCGCCGTTGGCATGAACAGCCGCCTCCAGCGGAAATCCGAAGAGGGCCTCAAGACGCAGGGTAAGTTCGCCCAGATCCAGGAAGTCACCAAGACCGTCATCTTCCTCGAGCGCGGCCTTCCGGATGACAAGAAGACGATGTCCGCCCAACGCGGTTTCGATGGGTCTCCGAAGGCGAATCCCCGCGCCTTCGCCGCGCGCCACAACCAGAAGGGCTGTCTGATTTTCGCCGATGGTCATGCGGAGGTGCATCCCGCTTCCGACCTCCTCACCTCCGGCGGGGGCATCATTTTCCCCCAGACCGGCATCGTGTGGACTCTCAATCCGGAAGACGATCCGAACTGAAACCTTTCCGCCGCGTGAATCCTGAAATCCGGAAGCTGGAGGAACAGATCGCGGCGCTGACGACGGAACTGGCGAAGCTGCGCCGGGAAAGCACGGAGGCGGAGGGGATTCCTGACTATTCATTCGGAACACTGACCGGCCAAACGACCCTATTGTCCTTGTTCTGCGGGAAGGAAATTCTTTTCGCCATCCATAACATGGGACAGGGTTGCCGGTATTGCACGCTCTGGGCGGACGGGCTGAATGGTTTCCTTTCCCATCTGGAGGACCGCTTTGCGGTCGTGCTCCTTTCGAAGAACACGCCGGAAGAACAGCAGCGTTTCGCCCACTCGCGCAACTGGCGCTTCCGCATGGCCTCGCACGGCGGAGGTGCCTACGCCGCGGAACAAAGCGTCGTTCACGGTGAGGACGACATGCCCGGCATCGTTTGCTATCAGCGCGTGGGTGGAAAAATCGTCCGCAAGGGTTCGGCCGTCTTCGGCCCCGGGGACTTGTTCTGCTCCATCTGGCATGTCCTCGGGCTGGCCGGAATCCGCGAGGAGGATTGGACGCCGCAATATGGCTACTGGAAACGGCCCGACCATTCGTTGATGGACGATGGTGGCCAAAATCTGCCGGATTCATGCTGCTGATCCGGCGGCTGGAGTTGGGAGAAGGGGAGCTTTACCGGGCGGTGCGTTTGCAATCGCTGGAGGATTCCCCGGCAGCCTTCGTGACGACCTTGGAGGACGCCTTGGCGAGAAGCCACCGCAGTTGGGCCGCGCAAGCCGACTCGTCGGCAGCCGGAAACGACCGGGCCACCTTCGTCGCCTTGGACGGCAAGCCGGTCGGCCTCGGGGCAATCTATCGCGATACAAGCCGTTTGGAGGATGGTGAACTGCTCCAGGTATGGGTGGCACCGGATTGCCGGGGCGGGGGAGTGGCCATTCGCCTCTTGGACGCGCTCTTTGCTTGGGCGGCGTCGGTCGGGTTCCAGACCATCCGGGCGGAGGTTTTCCGCGACAATCCGAGGGCTCTTCGTTTCTACGAAAAATACGGGTTCAGCAGGGAGGGCCTTCCTGCCGACAGGGGGTCATCTAACTGGATTTTGGCGAAACCGTCCGGCCAAAAGCCGGCCTGATCCGGCGGGTGCGGGTGGCCTTCCGCCGGTTCGCGCCGGGCTTTGGAAGTCTCCATTGAGGCCAGCGTAAAGGCTTGGCGGCCATTGGCTCGGCCGGGAATCCGCGCTTGCGCCGGAAGAACCGGGCGGAGAAGGTGGCGCCCTTCACGTGAACCGCTTCCGCCCCTATTACAAGTACCTGCGCCCTGTCTCCTGGCAGTTCGCGGGGGGCGTCATCGCGGGGATCATCTATGCCATGGCCAGCGGCCTTGGGCTGCCCTTGATGTCCCAGGTGGTCTTCCCGTTGCTTTTCCCCCATGAGGGGAAGCCGGTGAAGCCATGGGTGGAAGAACTCCAGCACTTCCTCCACCTTCAGGATATCTCCCATGACCGGCTCGTCCTTCTCACCTGCCTCTGGATTCCGTTGATCTTTATCATCAGGGCGCTGGCCGGTTACACGAACTCGATGCTCATCCAGTATTCCGGCCTGCGCGTGATCGAGGCCATTCGCACCGACCTTTTCATCAAGCTCCAGCACCTCCCCCTGGCGTTCTTTAAGAAGAACAAGTCCGGCGATTTGCTCGCCCGGCTCATGAGCGACGCGGAATTGCTCCGCCAGGTGGTCGTCCAGAACTCGAATGATCTTATCAAGCAACCGGCCACGCTCCTCTTCGCGCTCGGCGCGCTGGGATTCATGGCCTGGAAGCACCACAGCTTCTTCATCGCGCTGGTCGCGCTCATCACGGTGCCCTTCGCGGTGCTCGTCATCCGCAGTGCGGGCAAGCGCCTCGCCGGTCGCGCCCGGAGCCTGCAGCAGCGCGGTGGGGACCTCACGGCCGCCCTCGCGGAAAGCCTGCAATCCCCGCTCGAAATCCGCGCCTACAACCTGGAGGAACGCCAGATCGGCATGTTCGAGCGTCGTGTCCGCGAGATGCTCAAACTCACCATGAAGGTCGCAAAATACCGCATGGCGATCTCTCCCTCCATCGAAGTCGTGGCGGCCGGCGGCTTCGCCGTTTCCCTTTATGTTGGCGCGCGCAGCGGCATGCAACTCGAGGACTTCCTCGCCCTCGGCACCGCCCTCTTCATGGCCTATGAGCCGGTGA
>CAXTTX010000166.1:0-292 GCA_964247045.1 uncultured Verrucomicrobiales bacterium
GCGGCCTCCGTGCTTTCAGCCAGATCGTTCTGCACCATCGTGAGGCAAACGCCGAGCACGCTGAGCCGCGGGTTCATCACCCTCAACCGGTTGAGTCCTTCCAGCAGCTTCGGCACCGAGCGGATTCCCAGCGGTTCCGCTTGTTGCGGGATCAGGATCGCGTCGCTGGAGGCGATGACATCGCCGGTCACGCCGAACAATCCGGCCGCCGTGTCGATCAGGCAGAGATCGAAGCCCCGCGCCGCCGCGCCGCGCAGGAAGGCCCTCACCCGGGCGAGATGGGCACCCATGC
>CAXTTX010000166.1:302-7455 GCA_964247045.1 uncultured Verrucomicrobiales bacterium
GCACCGCCCGCTTCGTAGTCGCTGGCCTGTCCGCAGGCCACCAATGAGAAGGTTTCCAGCCGTGTTGGCACGATCAGGCGTTCCAGGGGGATCCCCGGATCTGCCAGATAGTCGTAGAATCCCGCCAGCAAACGGGATTGGCGGGTAAGGGAAAGACCGACCGAGCCCTGGGGATCCGCGTCCACAAGCAGGGTTTTAACCCCCGCCCGGGCGAAAGAGTGGGCGAGATTGATCGAGACGGTGGTCTTGCCCACGCCCCCTTTTTGGCTGGAAACTGCAATACTGATCACACTGCGCTAGGGAATTGTTGCGGGAGGGTAGCTTCGGCTTGCCACATCGGAAGTCTTTTCTTCAGGATGCGGGTGCCGGGGGCAGGATGATTCCCCGGCGACTTTCCTGACAATTTCCATGAACTTGCGATTCTCTTTGGGTTCGGCGGCTTTCGGCCTGGCCGTGGGCGGCCTGGTGCTGGGAGCCAGTTCATGCCGGAAGCCGAAAGGGGAGGAGTCCGTGGCGCCTCCGCGCATCGTCACTCTCGCGCCGGAACTGGATTCCAACAACCTCGCCGGTATCCCGGGGGCCGTTTACAAGACCCAGGCGGCTTCTCCGATCCGCTGGCAGCCTTGGACCAAGGAAACCCTGGACCGGGCAAAAGCGGCCAACCGGATGATCTTCGCGGTGGTCGCCTTGCCCCAGCAGCCGGGCTTCCAAGGCGTGCTCGCGTCCTTGGCGAAGGATCAGGCGCTCGTTTCCACCATCAATAACACCTATGTCCCGGTCTTGATCGATGGTGATGCCTCGCGCGAAATAGGCCTCCTGACCTCGGATCTTTGTGCCGAAATCCGGCGCGGCATCCAGATGCCCTTGTTTCTTTGGATGTCTCCGGAAGGCAATCCCGTCGCCTGGATTCCGGCTCCTCAGGGTGGTCCCGAGATCGCGGATCTTTTCAACCAGTCCCATGTGCTGGTCTCCGGAAGCTGGCAGAATTCCCCGGACTACGTGCTGAAAAACAGCGCGCTGGACAATGCGAACCGTCGCATGCGGATCGCGGAACGCAAGAACGCCAAGGTCATGAGCAGCCAGCCAGGCGAGGATGCCGTGCGGAGCGTCCGCCAACTGGCTTCCCTCTATGACCCGTATTCCCGCGCCTTCGACGAGGCGGGCGGGCTGTTTCCCGCAGGCGCCCTGCAACTGCTTTCCACCGCCGCCGTCCATCCCGGCCTTCCGCCGGAAGTGCGGGCCCGCTGTCTGGAAACCACCCGCGACCTCCTGAAGGACCTCCTTCCCAGCGCGATGTTCGATCCCTTGGAAGGCGGTCTTTTTTGTGCGCGCCGCGGCTCCTCCTGGAGTTTGCCCTCGTTTTACCGGGACAGCATCAGCCAATCCCGCGGGGCCTTGGCCCTGTTCGACGCTGCCCGCGCCACCGGTGATCCCCAGGCATCCACCAGGGCGCTGGCACTCATCGCCTTTGCCGAGAAGAACTATCAAACTTCCGAGGGCCTCTTTTCACTGGGGCTTTCCGAGGAGACGAACCAGGCCGCTTGGCTCTGGAGCGTCGAGGAGATCGAAAAGGAATTGTCTCCCGCCGACGCGACGATGTGGATCAAGGCAACCGGCATGAAGGGGCTTGGCAACCTGCCTTCCGAGGTCGATCCCCGCCGCGAGTACTTCCGCAGCAACAGCCTCGGTCTCGCGAAATCCATCACCGAGCTTGCCGCGGAGAACTCCCAATCCGTCGAGGAATTTTCCCAGCGCTTCGATACGGTCCGGAAGACCCTCCTGAAAGTCCGGACCTCGCGTGTGGGCCAAACCTCCAAAGATGATACTTCCCATGCGGGTGCCACCCTCCGGATGGTTTCCGCCTACGCCGCCGCCTTTGGTGCCACCGGCGATTCCAAATACCGGGAAAAGGCCGTCGCCCTCATGGAAAAATCCCGGGAAGCGTTTTCCTCGGGCCCGAAACTCCGCCTTTTCACCAAGGACGCGCCGCCATCCATCGGCGAGGGCCGCGCGTTTCTCTATGGCCTTGCCATCCAGGCGGCCATCGACGTCTCGGCGATCACTTCGGATGACAAGTGGGTGCTCTGGTCGGAGGATCTGGCCACCACTGCCGCCGAGCTTTTCACGGGAGCGGATTTCCTCAAGGAATGCCCGGATGACGCCAGGATCATGGACCTTCCGGTCACGGACCTGGTGATGCTTTTTGACGATTCCACGGCCGGGCTCGTCTCCTTCGCCGAATGCCGCCTGGCGGTCCGGGACCGGCCGCTGGTCGCGAGTTTCAGCACCTTGGCCACCCCGCTGCCCACCTACGCGCTGGACCGCCCGATTCTCCACACGGACCTCCTCCAAGCCACCATCGCCCGCGAATACAGCGCGGTGGTGATTGCGGGTGAGGGACTTCCGGCCGATCTCAAGCTCGCTGCGGAACGTTTGCCGATGAGAATGTTCCAGCGCCGTCCGGCGAAATCCGGGGATGAAGTTCCCGCGGGAGCGATTAAGATCGTCTACGGGAGCGGGGAACATCGCCTCGTTTCCACCGCTTCCGCCCTGCAAGAAGCGGTCTTGCCCTCCGTGACCAAATCATAAAACCTTCCGCAGCGCCAGCCGCCGCAACTCATCTATGAAAACCAAATCCCTTCTCGCCGCTGTTTCCCTGTCATCCTTGGCTCTGCCATGCGCGGCGGATACCTTCAAAATGAAGGACGGTAGCAGCTTGGAAGCAACGGTGCTCAGCGAAACTCCGGAAAGCTACGTCCTGGAAGTCCAGGTGACCAAGTCCATCAAGGATGAGCGCACGGTGGCCAAGGCGGATGTCGCGGATCGTGAGGTCGAGAAGCTCGACCTCAAGGCTTTCGCCGCCGTGGAAAAATTGCTCCCCACGCAGGACCTGCTCACCACGGACGAATACGCCCAACTCATCGCCACTGCGGAGAAATTCCTCAAGGACTTCAGTACCAGCCCCAAGACCACCCAGGCAAAGACCATCCTCGCCACCCTCAAGGATGAGGCGGCCAAGGTGGGTGCCGGCGGTCTCAAGGTGAACAAATCCATGGTCACCCCCGCCCAGTACGAGGCAAATGCCTACGAACTGGACGCCCGGGTGCAAGAGGTGAGGATCCGCTCCCTGGTCAGCAAGGGCCGCACGCTCGAGGCCCTCCGCGCCTACACGGATTTCGAAAAGGACTACGCCACCACGCTGCCCGCTGGCTCGCTTCGTCCGGTCATGCTCCAGGTGATGCAATCCTATGTGGAGGAAGTTCGCGAATCGCTGACTTCTTACGATGCCCGCCTCAAGAAACGCACCAGCGGCCTGGCTCAGATGGCCGGTGAGGACCGCAAGGCCACGGAGGCCGCCATCGCCGAGGAAAATGCCGCTTTCGAAAGCCGCCTCAAGGCGGAAAAGGAGGCGAAAATCACTTGGACCAGCGTCGATCCCTTCAGCAAGACATCCTTGGATGAGGCCGTCAAATACGGTGACAGCGAGGTCAAACGGCTTGCAGCGGTGAAACCCGTCCTCGGCCAGGACGGTGGCAAGGCCTATCGCGATGCCTACGCGCTTGTCCATGGCAGCGGCACTTCCACCAACATGAGCCCCGCCATTTCGGCCGCGAAGACCGCTGGCGTGCCTGCCCGCTACATCACTCCGCTTGAGGAGGCCGCGAAGAAAAAGGCGAAGTGAGCCGGCTTCCGCCGACTGTTATTTTTTAAACGTCCATGCCCCGTACTGCCAGCCGCATCCGCAAGACCGCGGAGACCTCTATTGAACTGTCCCTGGATATCGACGGCTCCGGGGTCTCGGAGATCGACACCGGCGTGCCCTTCTTCGACCACATGCTCACGCTGTTCTCGAAGCACGGTCTCATTGACCTGAATGTCAAAACCGTGGGCGATACGGATGTGGATTTCCACCACACCATCGAGGACACTGGCATTGTCATTGGGGATTGCCTGCGCGAGGCCCTCGGCACGAAGGAAGGCATCCGCCGCTATGGCTGCTGCTACCTGCCGATGGATGAGACTCTCGCCCGCGTCGTCGTGGACCTGAGCAACCGCCCTCATCTGGAATTCCGCGCCCCCGCGGGAACGCCTTCCGCGCCGAACATGCCCTTCACCTTGGTGGAGGAGTTCTGCCGCGCCGTCGCCTCCAATCTCCGCGCGAACATCCACGTGGAGCTGTTATACGGCCGCGACGGCCATCACATTGCCGAAGCCATCTTCAAGGGGCTCGCCCGCGCTCTGCGCGATGCCTGCGAGCGTGACCCGCGGGTGAAAGGCATACCGAGCACCAAGGAGGCGTTGTGAAGGTCACCCTCATTGACTACGGCGCCGGAAACCTCCGCAGCGTCGCCAATGCCATGCGTGCCATCGGCATCGACCCGAACATTGCCGCGTCTCCGGAGCAGCTTGGCGAAACAACCCACCTGGTGCTCCCAGGCGTCGGCTCCTTCGGCAATTGCATGGAAGAGCTGCAAAACCGCCGGTTGCTCGATCCCATCCGCGAATGGCTCGCCGCCGGCAGGCCGTACTTCGGCATCTGCCTCGGCTATCAGATCCTCTTCGATTCCAGCGAGGAAACCCCCGGCGTCGCCGGACTCGGCTTCGTTCCCGGCACGGTGAAGCGCTTCAAGGAACAGCCGGGCCTCAAGATCCCCCACATGGGTTGGAACTCGGTGATCCCGAAGAAACCGGAATCCGGAAACTGGGCCGGCCTCGGCGCGGAGCCGTATTTCTATTACGTTCACTCCTATTTCCCCGTGCCGCATGATCCATCGGTCGTTGCCGCAACCACGGAATACGGCGCGGATAACTTCGCCGCAGCCATCGAGCTGCCGAACGTCCTCGCCTGTCAGTACCACCCCGAAAAAAGCCAGGAAGCCGGCCTCCGCCTGATCCGGAATTTCCTGGGGATTTCATGACACGGCGGGTGGGACGTTCCGTCCTGAATCGCATTCCGGGACATCTCAACCCCTTTTCGTTCCGGAGAAGAGTGCAGGTGATGCCATGATAGGACGCCCTCGTTTGAGCATTTTGTGAAATTTTAGGGCACTCGCCGCAGCCTGAAGCCGGTAGGCGGACCGAAAACAGCTCGCCATTTTAGCGGTGGGAGAACAGCAGCCTGCCGCCACAGGAATTGGCAGAGACATCGTGTTTGGCTGGAGCGGGGACGTTAGGAGCCGTGGGGTAGAACGGCTGGAAAAACGGGCGGATGGGCTGTGATCCATCCCGGGCGTGGTGTTATCGCTGGGTCGCCGGTTAGATCCGGGCCGGGCCTCTTGGGATCGGGCGGTTCTGCCCGGAATGGCGAGGGGGAACCGCTCGCCGGTCCCGTTCCGGTGCCCAAATCGAAAAAACTCGTCCGGCCGTTAAAAAAATCCGCAAGAATGCCCCGGGAAAAAGTCTTGAGGATATTCCTGATACTCTATCAGACTTGCTCCTACACCCCTATAATCATGATCGCCCCTGGTTTCCTCCCCCGTTGCTACTGCCAGTTCCGCCTCCTGTCCGCCTTGTTGCTCGCCGCTGGCGCGGGTTCACAGGCCGCGAATGCGGCCTTTGATTTTACCTACAAGGGAAATGTCGGCCCCGGGGAATACCGGACTCCCCGTGCCTTCTCCATGGGGGACATCAATGGCGATGGTGCCGATGATCTCGTCTTCACCGAAGCCCTGGGGGATTATACCTCGGACATCGGGCTCCGACTCGGTGACGGCCGGGGAAATTTCAGTTCCCTGCCCGGTCTGCTTTCCAGTGGTAACAAGGGAGGAATCGCCCTCGGCGATATCAACCGGGATGGCAAGCTGGACCTAGTTTACTCCGGGGTCGACGATGGCACACTTCGCACGCGTTTCGGCAACGGCGACGGGACCTTTGGCAATGAGGTGATCCGGGGCCAACTTGCGCCCGTCGTCTCACCCAGTTCCTTGCTTGTTGAACTCAAGCTGGTCGACATCAACGGGGACGGCCATCTGGATGCGGTCGGTTGTTCCGTCAATGCCGGTATCCGCGTCGTCTTTGGCGACGCCACCGGAACCTTTGGCGGTGGCACCTTTACAGCGGACGGATTGGGTGGGGTGAACAACATGGCCATCCTCGATGTGACGGGAGACAGCTACCCGGACATCGTCTTTTCCACCCGCCTGGCGGCCGATCTCAACGTGCTTTCCAAAATCGGGCAGCCGAACGGAAACGTGCTCCAGGTTTCCCATTTCCAAGGAGGATTGGATCAATCCGCCAGGGTGGCTTGTGCCAAGGTGGGCGACAGCGTCGTTTTCGCAATCACCGAAGATCCGGAGGAAGGCAATGGACGGGTGATCTTCGGCAGGAATCCAGTTTCGCCCACGGACGTGACGACCGTCACGGACATTCTGGATCTAGGCACTCCTGCCATCGCCGACTTCGATGGGGATGGGATTGCGGACCTAGCCTTCCCTAAAAGGGTGAGCACCGGAAGTTCTTCGGGCGTGGTGGGTCTCTACAAGGGCTATGTATCCGGCTATCCCTTCCAAGGCTCACAGGTCACCGTTGGCGGCGGCTACAACCTGCAGGGGGTCGAGGCGGCCGATGTGAACCAGGACGGGAATCCCGACCTGGTTGTTGCCCAGGCCGGCCGGGGTTTTCCATACGATGACTTTAGCATCTATCTGGCCAACCAGCAGTCGCTCGTCGTCACCACCACCGCGGATGAGAATGACGGCAATGCGAAATGGAACAGCGGCACTGGCACCAGCCTGCGGGAGGCCCTGGCCTATGCCTCCCAGCTCTACACGCCTCCGGTCATCACCTTCGCGCCATACCTCGGTGCCACGAATCCCGTCCTGCAACTCAACAGCTCGCTTTCCGTCGGCACGCAGTCTATTTTCCAGCCCTACACCATCCGGAACCCGCGCGGCTCCATCACCCTCAGCGGTCGCGGGCAAAACCGCATCATGAACGTGGACTGGCTCCTGACGCTTGAAAACCTGACTCTCACCGCGGGCAACAGCAGCAATGCCCCGGGCGGTGCCCTGAATCTCTCGTATTTCGGCAATTTGACCGTGAACAATTGCACCTTCCAAGGCAATACGTCCGGCTCCGCGGAAGGCGCCGCGATCCATGGGCCGGAGGTAAGCACCATCACCATACGCAACAGCACGTTCACGCAGAACACCGG
>CAXTTX010000166.1:7465-10521 GCA_964247045.1 uncultured Verrucomicrobiales bacterium
GCCGCGAGCTGCGGCGTACGACGCCGTCGACGTCGAGCACGATCCGCTCGATCGGCAACAACCTGAGCCTGGTTCATGCGACAGTCGCGGGCAACACGGGAACGGGAGTCAGCACCGGTGCCTCCAATGCCTTTTTTCGCAACAACCTGCTCGCCAACAACAGCGGTGGTGACTTCACGGTGACGGCCAGTACCCCCACCGGCTCCCACAACCTCATCCGCAGCGGCACCCCGGGGGCACTCACGGACACCCGCACGGGTGATCCACTCCTCGGCGGCCTTGGCAACAACGGTGGACAAACCGGCACGTTGAGCCTTGCCGCCGGCAGCGCCGCCCTGAATGCGGGTTATGCGGAGTCCAGCGTCACCACCGACCAGCGCGGCATCGCGCGGCCACAGAACGGGGCTCATGATATCGGGGCCTTCGAGTCCCGCGTAGCCCCGACTCCAGTGCTGGGCACGAATTCGCTCATCACGACCACCACCGGTGCCACCATCAACCTCGCGGCTGCCACCAACCCGAATCCCGCGGGCGGCACCTACTCCGGGGAGGGAGTCAGCAACGGGATTTTCAATCCGGCCGGACTTTCGGCCGGGGCCAAGACCATCACCTACACCACCCCGTCGACGGGTTACGATCTGGGGGCCTCCGCAACTCTCACCATCATGGTGCAACAGCCGGTGGTCAACGCGGCGACCGTGGCTATCCGGACTTCGTCATCCCCGGTCAATGAAGGCCAGAGCGTCCAGGTCCTGGTGGATATTTCCAACATCCGCGACCAGTATGGCAACGCGATCACTCCCGCTTCCGGCAGCGCCGCGGTGAAGGTGGGCAACCATACCTTCCCCTCGCAAACGATATCGCAGGAGCAGTTCGGCTTGGGTTCTTTCACCCTGCAGTTCTCCCCGACAATCCCCGATGATGACCCGAGCGGCACGGCGGCCGATGTCATGGCCGTCACCGCCACGGTCACCTTGAACTCCTTCGTCACCACGGGCAGCGGCAACCTCACGGTGAACAATTTGGCACCGGCGGCCCTAACCGTGAATGCACCCGTGGCCGTCCGGCAAGGGAACGCGTTCACGCTCTCCGGTTCCTTCACCGATCCCGGCGCGCTGGATCCGCATGTAATCACCATTAACTGGAAGGATGGAACGCCAAACACGGTGCTGAACCTGCCCGCGGGCCAGTCGAACTACTCCACCACCCACACCTACGCGGCGCAGATCGGCGGCACGGAGCGGTATGACGCCAGCGTCACGGTGACGGACGACGACACGGGCAGTGCGACGGCCACCCGCACCATCGACGTCGCCCGCTATACCGGTTCGCTGCTCGTGACCACGGCCGGTGACGAGGACAATGGCACGAGCGACCCGACCCTGGGTGGCGGGACGAGCCTGCGCGAGGCGGTCAGGTTCGCGGGGCAGCCGGTGTCGGTGAAAGGATTTCTCAACAACGGGTGGACTTTCAACAAGGGTGGCACGGGTTCCAGCCCGGACGCCGCTGGCGCGTTGGGCGTCCTCTCTGACGTGCTCACCATCACCTCGGCCGAAGGTTCCCAGGCGAATTCCGCATGGTATAACCGCAAGATCAATATCGAGGACTTCAGTGTCGGTTTCACCTACTCGCAGGAGGCGGGAGCGAATGGAGCGGACGGCATCACCCTGGCTTTCCAGAACGCGGGGGTCACCGCGGTGGGCGCCAGCGGTGGCGGACTGGGCTACGCGGGCATCACCCAAAGCGCGGCGATCGCCATCAATATCTATAACAATGGCACGTCCCTGTCTCCGGGCTTCGCGGTACGCACCGGCGGCACCACCACCGGCAGCTACACCCCCCCGTCCAACGGGGTGAGCTTTATCAACGGCCAGCCGGTACAAATCACACTCTCGAAGAGCGGTGCCCAGTCTTCTCCCACGCTGACCTTCACGCAGGGTTCGAATTCCTTCTCCGCCACCCTTGGCGGGTTGAACATCGCCACGGCGGTGGGTGCTGGCACAGCTCATGTCGGGTTCACCGGTGGTACCGGCGGATCCTTCGCAAGGCAGCGGATCAGCGGTTTCTCCCTCGCCAGCGCGACGCCCGACTCCACCGTCACCTTTGCCCCGGCGCTCGCCGGCCAGACGGTCACCTTGAACACCGGCTGGAACAATGCGGGTGATGCGGCGGCGTTGCGCGTTGCCAGCCCGGTAACGATCCAAGGTCCCGCTGGCGCTCCCGGGGTGAGGATCGCCATGGCTGACGGGGTTCAAAAACGCCACCTGTTCGTCGAAACCCAAGGCTTGCTCACGCTCGCGAACCTCACCTTCACCAAGGGTTATGCGGCCGATTTCGGCGGCAGTGTCTGGAGCCAGGGCTCACTGGTCATACGCGGCTGTACCTTCACCGGCAACCACGCCGGTGCTGAAGGTGGCGCCATCCAGAGCTGGGGGGATTCTCCCTTGTTCACCGCCGAGAACTCGACCTTCAGCGGCAACAGTTCCGGCGGCATTGCGGGTGCCTTCGATGCCGGTGCCGCGCAGATGAACTTCCGCCATCTCACGATCACCAACAACACCGCGGCCTCGGGCAACGCGGTGGTGCTTTGGAAAAACACGGCGACCTTCACCAACTGCCTGGTCGCCGCCAATCCTGACGAGGGCATCGGGTCCGCCGGCGGGGGGACCGTCTCCGCACAAAGTGCTGGCAACCTCCTGGGCACTGGCTCGGACGGCGGGCTGGTCGACGGGGTGAACGGCAACCACACGGGAGTGCCCTCCAGCCGCCTCTATCTGGGAGAGCTCTCCGACAACGGAGGGCCGACATGGACGATCCCCCTGCTTTCCGGCAGCCCGGCGATCAACAGTGGTTCCAGCCTCGCGGGGCTGACAACGGACCAGCGCGGTTCCTCCCGCAACCCTACCATCAACGGGGCGCCGGACATCGGCGCATTCGAGGACGCCCCGGGGATCGATGATCCGGATGGCGACCGCCTTTCCAACGTCCGGGAACTCGAGCTGGGGTCCAATCCGATCTCCATCGACTCGGACAATGACGGCTACAACGACGCCACC
>CAXTTX010000167.1:0-663 GCA_964247045.1 uncultured Verrucomicrobiales bacterium
TGTTAAGCAGGTAGGTTCCCGCCATAATACCCCCGGCCCAACCGGCCGCCGCTTCCGCCTCGTATTCGGCGAGCTTCCGCGAATACACCCGGATTGCCTCGTTCTTCATCACTCCTGCGGGGGCGGTGTTCAGCCAGTTGCCCGCGGCCTTGTAGTCGGTCTTCGTCCATTCCGTCATCATCAGGGACACGCACTTCTTGCAGGCCTCTCCCGGCAGTTTCTCACCGAACCAATCCAGCCACTTGCCTTCCTCACCCGGAGTCATGTCCAGCATGATCTCGCTGTTGAATTCTTGCCTTTCCTCCTCGGTGAGGCCGGCTTGGTCCGCCCAGCCGCTGCCGGCTTGGAAGCCCTTCGTGGAGAGATCTCTTCCCGCCGCCGCGAGTCCGTAGGAGATGGCTTCCTTCCGCCCGGATTTCCCCTTCAGCGCCGCTGCATACTTCCGGAGTTCCGCCAGCGCCGTGTTCCGCTTTTCCGTGGTCTCACAGTGGCCCATGATGTACTGCGAGGTCATCATCGGCTGGACCTTGTATTTCAGGGAAAGCTCGCAGGCGAGTTTCGGATCCTGCACCGCGACGGCGGAGACGAGGCTTTCCGCCACTGGTTTCTTGCCGAACACTTCCGGGTTTCTTTGGGCGGCACCCTCCAGCCAGGCGGCGGCTT
>CAXTTX010000167.1:673-10502 GCA_964247045.1 uncultured Verrucomicrobiales bacterium
CCCCAGCCGCCGTTCGGATGCTGGATCGCTTCCAGCCAGTCGGCGGCTTTCGCCGGGTCCTGTTGCCCGAGCATTTTCAAGGCAAGGGGGATCACATGCATCCGCGTGTCCTTCGCGTCCGCAGGCAGGCTCCCGCATACCTCCAGCACGTCCTCGGACCTCTCCTTGATAATCCTGCCGAGTATGTTTCTCATCCAGGAGTCCGGGATGAATGGCTGCTTCCATTCGGCGGCAAACATCTCGTCCGCGAAAATCTTCAACTGTCCCGCGCTCATCAGCTGGAGCCTGGAGAAAATGGATTCGATCCGCTCTTTCTGTGCCTCGGCCGATGCGCGCTCGCCCTTGGGCTTCCTCGACTCCTTCTCGTATTCGATGAGCTCGGCCGCCACGTCTTTGCCCTGCGCGGTAGCGTTCGCCCCCCGGCGCGGACCGCTTGCCGGGATAGGGCTTGGCTCCGCGGTTGCGGGACAGGTCAAGCCCACAAGGGAAGCGATCATCAGGAATGCAACTATCGGTTTTTTCATGATTTCGGAAGCTTATGGGTAGTAGGAAATAATCTTCGCGCGTTGTTGCGGGTCCTTGATTCTCGCCGCGACCTCGCGCGCGGCTTCCTTGGGGAATCTGCCCTTTGCAGTTAGAAAAACCGTCAGCAACTCGTCGCTGCCCCCTGACTCTTGGCAATGGAGCGCGATTTCCGCCGCTTGGCCAAAGCCCATCCGGTTTTCGGTCACTGCCTTTCTCAATGCCGCCCCGGTCAGTCGGTCGATCGAGCCGGGGGCCAGTGGTGCGGCCCATTGTCGGTAGGCATCAACGGTCTCCGCCGTCAGCTTTCTTTCGCCCGCCAGGTATTCCAGGCGGACCTTTCCCACTTGCTCCGCGACCCTTCGCGCCTCGTCCTCACCGGCGCCGGTCGCTTGCAGCAGGCGCGATACGCGCGCGTAGTCATCGCCGCTGGGAAGCGCCTGTTCCACGAACGCGACGGCCTGTTTGTCCGGAGGCAGTCCCTGCCGGAGGATGTTCGCGAACGCCGGCCACTCGTCTTCCGTCAAGCGGAGGTGTACATCACTCCGCAGGAGCGAAAACGCCTCGTCCTCACCCATGTTCACGATCCGCGCCGCCAGTTGGGAGGGATCGGAATCTATCAGGATCCCTGCCAGCACCCTTTCCAATTCCACCCGGCTTGCCGAGGTCTGGCTCAGCGTTTTCACCTCGAAGGTCCCCTTCGCGATCTCGCGGTCCATCAGCGCGAGAGCCGCCGCCGGATCCTCCTTCGCGATGGTCTCCAGACCCCGTTTCAGCGCGTGGCGGATCCCGGTGTTTTCTTCCATGCGGTCACCGAAGCGGTCGAAGGCAGCCGCCGCATCCTTCTGTGCCAGGGGGTCCACGAAGAGGTGTTCTAACTGTGCTTTGGAATTTCGCGGCAGGTCGAGCCGCTGGATTTCATCCAGCGTCGCAAGTATTTTGCTTTTCTCCATTGCCTGGATCCGTTCTCTCAGGCGGTTGGCTTCGGCGAAGTCGCCAATCCCCATCGACTGCTCTTTCACCGCTTCAAGGGCCCTCGGCCAATCCCAGGTCTTGCCATCTGTCGCCGTCTCTTCCGCTGCCGCACCCGCCTCTGGCCCTGGCATCACCGCCGCGGCCTTTTCTTCTACGCGTGCCACCCGCGTCTTGCGCGGCGGCCCGGCATTTGGCTGCCCGTCACCGCGCTGCCACCCGTCCCAATGGGACAGGAGCCATGCGGTGCCCCCAAGTGCCAGCACACCCGCGAGGATAATTGCAGCTTTTTTCACAATTCATTCATCTCCAAATCCCGCCCCCCTTGTCAACACGGCCTCACTTCCTGATCCCGTGCTCTTCCGCGAAAGCGTCCGCCGCCGCCTTGCTCGCGTCATCCTTCTTCGGCCAGTTTTCATAAATCTTCTTCAAGCTGCCTTCCCGCGCTTCCCCCGCTGGCAGGGTCATCGCCCACTGCTCCGCGGTTTCCGGTTCGTAGCTCGCAATGGTCTCCACATACCCGCGCACCGCATCGTTTTTCGCCGGCCCGGCCGGAGTCGCCGCCAGCCACGCCCCGGCCGCCTGGTAGTCTTTCTGCGTCCAGTCGCGGATCATTTGCCTCACCGGTTTCCCCATTTTCTCCGCCGACACATTCTCTCCCATCCATTCGATCCAGCGCCCCGTCTCCTCCGGTTTTCCGAAACGGCCGAGTCCCGCCGAAAATGCCCCCACCTCTTCGGGCGATAGCTTTGCCTCCGCCATCCACTTCATCGCCGGGTCGAAGCCTTCCCTCGCCACCCCTGCTGCCATCGAGAGCAGTCCCCGGTTCCCGGCTGCCTGGCGCGCCTTCTCGTCCGGCAACGTCGCCAGGTAATCACGTAGCGCCGCCAGTGCCGCCGTCCGTTCATTGCTCGTTCGCGCCCCTTCCATCACGGTCCCGATCGCGTCGCGGGTATCCTTGATGCCCAGCTCCCCGATGAGTTGAAAAGCCAGCCTCGGATCATTCGCTGTTGCTCCCTTGATGATGCCCTGTTTGGTCTCGTCGGTGATGGCCTCCGGATACTTGGCCCCGTTTTCCTTCACCCACTTCAGCGCGCCCAGCGGGTCGGTCTTCGCCCAATTCGCCAGTGACGTTTCCACCACTTGCTTACCCATCCCCTTGTCGCCCATCAGATCCCCGGATTCCACCAGCAGCATGAGCGCGGCTTGGGGATGATCGCTCGATAGGGTCATGATCGAAAATCCGATCAGGTTGCGTCGCATCTCATCCTCGAGTTCCGTCGAGGCCCGGACCACCGCGATCACGATCTTCAACTGGGAGGCATCCAGCGACATCATCCGGTCCATGAACTTCATCAGGCGCTTCTGGGTCGCCTCATCCATCGGCTCGCCCTTCTTCTCCAAGCCCTCCATCTCCTTGGCAAAGGCGATGAATTCCGCCGCTGCGGATTTCGCATCCCCTTCCGCGTTTTCACGGCCGCGATCCCGTTTCGTCAGCGGGCCTGCTTTCCCTGCGATGACCTGGTCCGCTGCCACGCCCAAGCGCGTGGCTTCTGCCACCAGTTCCGCCTGGTGCTTCTTCTCCCGCGTCACTTGCCCATGGACTCGCCAACCGAGCGTGGCACCCACGGCGAGAATCAACAGGCTGATCGCGATCGAATATTTCATAAGAGTTCCTATTTGAAGCGTTGCTCAAATCGTTCGCGGATTTTCGGGTCCTGGATCTTTCCGGCCAGCTCCAGGGCCTTGCTCTTGTTCCCGTCGGGTGGCTCTCTTTCCAGAAATCCGATGAGCACCTCGTCGCTGCCGCTCGCGCCGCGGTATTCCACCGCCATGTCGGCTGCCGCCGCATAGCTCATCCGGTCCTTGTCTCCGGCTGCCGCCGCCAGCGTCTTTCCCGTGACGGCTTCCGCCGCCTCCGGCGCCTGCTCGCCCGCCCATTTGCGGATGCCGTCAATGTCGGCACGCGTCACCGGCTTTTCCTCGCCGGAGCGAATTTTCGTGGTCGCCGCCTCCTCCACGCTGACGGCCCGCTCGGCGGGATTCGCGTCGATGCGGCTCAGGTAATCCGCCACCTTGGACAATCCCTCCTCCTGATTGACCATCCGGAACACCGGTCTTGATAGAAGCGAAGCCTGTTTTTCCACCGGTATCTGTTCCCGGATCATCTTCGCGTAGGCGGCATGCTCCTTTTGCTTGAGCTGGCTTCCCTGGAATATCTGCTCGGCGGCGGCGGCACGTTGATCCGTGGGCAATCCAGCCAGCCGGCTGCTTGCCGCGTCGGCATCAGTGGCGAGCATGGTCGCAATCAGGCGTCCCTCGAATTGCATCCTCACGCGGTTGTTCCCGTCCAGGCTTTTGCTATCGAATGTTCCTGCCGCGATTTGTGAATCAAACCACGCCGTTGCCGCGTCTTGGTCCTTCACGGCCCACTTGCGCAATGCCTCCGAAAGCTGCCAGCTATTTCCATCTTGTTCGCCTTTCAAGGTGGCGAGGTTGCGGGTCAGCGCCAGTTCCGGGTCCTTCTCGATCAAGGGTTCCAACAACATTCGCTCCAGCGCCGCCGCCTCGTCCACGGACAGTCCAAGCGCGTCGATCTCATCAAGGGCCGCCACCCACTCCTCCCGGGACATTTCCTGCAACTGCTGCTGCAGGCGGATCATCTTCCGCATGTCGCCCATGCCACCACCGCGTTGCATCTCCAGAAGTTCCTCCGCCATCTTCTTCCAGACGATCTTCTCCTTTGCCTTGGCCGCCACCTTCCCATCCTTGCCGGTGGGCAAACCGGCCGCACCCTCTTCTCCCGATCCCTCCTTCGCCACGGAAATCGCCTTTTCCAAAGCCTCGTTCGCGATCGTCACTCTTGCCAGGGATTGACGCTCGTAGCCGGCCCAGCTGCTGGCAATCACCAGCGCAATCACGGGCGGAATGAAATGGGTGGCCTTCAAGGACAACATTCATCCCTGATTCCACGGCCCCCTGTCAATCCGGCCCTCATTGGAATCCAGCCCGTTGTTTACAACCGGCCTCTCGCCCCTCCTGCGGAATGTGCGAGGGTTTCGATTAAGACCGATATCCCTGAACAATCCCGAGGATTTTGGTGGCCTTGGCTCAAAAATGAAAACCAGCAAAGTCTCTCTTCATTTCGTGTCCTTTCCCGCCTTTCGTGGTTTCTCCATCCCCTCCCTCTTCATCGGCGTTCATCCTGTCCATCTGCGGTTCTCTTCTCCTTCTTCCCTGCGGACCGCTGACCTCTCCGTTTGGCTCTTGCTCGCCCCGCCCCTCCCGGCCCAAGGTCTTTCCGGCGATGAAGGAACAGATCGAGGAACTCGAACGCTGGGGCGCGGATGTGATCTTCGGTCGCGCCAAGGGCTTCCGGGCGACCCTCATGCGCGGCGCCATGAGTGCCCTCTCCGGCATCTTCCGCATTCTTGTCCAGATGCGCATCCGCCGTTACCGCACTGGCGTCCGGGAGCAGGCCTACCTCGGCACCCAGGTTGTCGCCATTGGAAATATCACCGTCGGCGGCACCGGCAAGACCCCCGTCGTCGAGCTCCTCGCCCGGACCCTCCGCGAGCGCGGCCGTCAGGTCGCCATCCTCTCCCGCGGCTACAAGAGCAAGAAGCTCGACCGCCCCCAGAAATGGCCGGACGCCTCCACCGGCAGGAACATCCCCGCTGAGAAGATGCCCAAGGTCGTCTCAACCGGCACGGCCCTCCTCCTCGATTCCAAGTTCGCTGGCGACGAACCCTTCATGCTCGCCAAGAACCTCGATGGCGTCGCCGTCGTCGTGGATAAAAACCGCGTCAAGGGCGGCCTCTTCGCCGTCGGCCAACTCGGCGCGGACACCCTCCTCTTGGACGACGGCATGCAATACCTCGACCTCGCCCATTCCATCGACATCGTCCTCGTTGATTCCGGCTCGCCCTTCGGCACCGAGGCCCTGCTGCCCCGTGGCACCCTCCGTGAGCCCCCCAAAAACCTCCGCCGCGCCAGCTACATCCTCATCACCAAGTGCGATGGCTCCTCGAACGAGGCCCTCGTCTCCCGCATCCGCAAATACAACAAGACCGCGGAAATCATCGAGTGTACCCACGGCCCCATCTACCTGGAGGACGTCTTCACCCGCGAGCGCCAGCCCCTCGAATTCCTCAAGGACAAGTGGGTCGGCGCCATCAGCGCCATTGCCGTCCCCGAGGCATTCGAAGGCTCCTTGGAAAGGCTCGGCGCCCGCGTCGAAATCCGACGCCGCTTCTCCGATCACTACCGCTTCTCCCGCTCGGACCTGGAAAAATTCATGCACCGCTGTGTCGAGCGGGACATGCAAATGATCGTCACCACCGAGAAGGACGCCGTCCGCTTCCCCAAGCCCTCCTCCATCGACGTTCCCGTCTACTTCCTCCGCATCGAGGTGGAAATTCTCAAGGGCCGCGAAATCTGGGACGACCTCGTCGATCGCATCTGCAACCCCGCCCCCGCCTTCGAACCCGTCATCCGCAACCGCCACGCCTACCGGCCCTGAGTGCGACCGTCGTAAGTCTCAACGTCTGAACGCCGTAGGCTTCCCGTGGCTGCGCCGTCCCGCGGCAACTCTTCACCGGGGCTGGGACGTCCCGTCCCAGTCCGTTCGAGGACGTCCCCGTCCCGTGCTTCATCGTCATCTCACCCTAGCCGGTCCATCTTGTCACAGCCCATTACCAAGCCGTCCCGCCCCGGATTCCATCGCCCGTCAACTCCTTCTTCAAATCAGTAAATCTGTGAAATCAGTGGTTCAAAAATTCCTCCACCTCCTCTCCGCCGCCTTCTTCCTCGCCACCTCGGCCCTCGCCCAGATCACCCTCCCGGCAGGCACCGGCTTCTCCATCCTCCCTCCACCGCCCGCCGATGATTCCCCGGCCGGCCTCGCCGACCTCAGCGTCCTCCTCTACGTCCAGGCAAACCGCACCCCGGACCAAGTCGAGCTCGCCAAGAAAATGGAGAGCCCCTCCGTTTTCGCCATGGGCCGCGAGATCTTCGGCCCTTGGTTCACCCGCGAGAACCTCCCCAAAACCGCCGAAATCCTCCGCCAGACCAGCAAGGCCACCGAGCCCGTCCTCAACGACGCCAAGAAAAATTGGCACCGCCCCCGGCCCTACGTCCGGTCCACCCTCATCACCCCCGTCGTCGGCAAACCCAATGACGCCGGCTCCTATCCCAGCGGCCACACCTTCGGCATCGCCATCCCGGAATTCCTCCTCTCCGCCGCATTTCCCGCCCACGCCGCCGGGTTCGACGAGAAAATCCACCGCGTCATGTGGGGCCGCATTGTCGGCGGCGTCCACTTCCCCTCGGACACCGAGGCCGGCCGCCTCCTTGCCAAGGACGTCATGGACAAGATGCTCAAAACCAAGCCCATGAAGGATGCACTCGAAACCATTCGCGCCGAGGTCGCCCCCTTCCTCGCCAAGGAAGCCGCGAAAGCCCGGGACTCCGAATAGCTCTTCAGAAACCCGGCAAATCCCACAATTCGCCGGGTTCTCCCATTTTTCGGATTGCCACCCGCAGAACTCACCCCTAGTTTCCGCGTCCCGCGATTTTAACCACGTCCCGAGATGTCCAAGCACAACAGCCTCAAGTCCAGCGCCACCGTCGGCGGCAAGCGTTCCGTCCTCAAGCGTTTCGAGCGCGTCAAACTCCTCAAGGAGCGTGGCGAGTGGAAGGCCGGAAAGTCCCCCGTCGGTCTGCCTAAGACCAAGCACGAGGGCTAATCCCCCGTTTTTTCTGAATTTCCAAGACGCGCGGAACCCCTCGGGTTTCGCGCCTTTTGTATTTATACTCCCATGGCCACCACCGAAGGCGTTCGCCTCAACAAATACCTCGCCTCCTGCGCCGTGGGTTCTCGCCGCGCCTGTGATGAACTCATCAAGGGCGGCCACGTCGAGGTCAACGGCAACCCTTGCCTCAACATGGGCACCCGCATCATCCCCGGCGATCACGTCAAGGTCGATGGCCGCCGCGTTGCCCCGCGTGAAACCGTCGTCCTCGCCTTCCACAAGCCCCGCGGCTTCGTCTGCACCCGCGAGGATGAACTCGGCCGCGATACCATCTACGCCCTGCTCCCCGAGACCTACCACGCGCTCCACCACGTCGGCCGCCTGGACATGGATTCCGAGGGCCTCCTCATCCTCACCAACGATGGTGACCTCTCCCAGCAGTTGATGCACCCCTCTAAGTCCGTGGAGAAAGAGTACCTCGTCACCGCGAACCAATCTTTCGATAACGTCCACTTGGACAAATTCCTCGAAGGTGTCTATACCCCCGAGGGCAAGCTCAAGGCCAAGGCCATCGAGCGCCTCTCGCCCCGCCGCATCAAGGTCGTCCTCGACCACGGCGCCAAGCGCCAGATCCGCGTGATGTTCGAGACCCTCGGCTATCAGGTCACCAAGCTCCTCCGCGTCCGCATCGGCGCCCTCTGGCTTGGCGACCTCGAGCCCGGTGCCTTTGCCGCCCTCAACCACATGGAAACCCAGATGCTCTTGGGAAATCCCAAGCCCGTCAAAAAGCACGCCGCGTCCTCGGAGCAGCAAAAGCCGAAACGGCCGGATTGATTCCTCCCTGCGGCCCGGGTAACCGGGAAATGTAACAACTCTGTTCCTATTTATCCGGTTTGTGCCCTCCCGGACATTCTTGTGGAGCTTGGCAAAATCCGTGCCCGGCGGGATACTCACCTGCCCATGCATATCCTTGTCATTGAAGATGAGCCCCAGCTCGCTCGACATGTCAGCAGCGCCTTGCACCGCGCTGGGCACGAGGTGCGCGTCGAGCATGATGGTGCGGCAGGCTTGTCTGCCATCCTCAGGGATTCTCCTGATCTGGTGGTTCTCGATCTGAACCTCCCCTCCATGGGCGGAATGACCGTGCTCGAGGAGATGAGGAAAGCGCACGCAACCTCACGCGTGATCATCCTCACCGCGATGGGGGACGTGGAGCACCGGATCAAAGGGCTCAATTCCGGAGCCGACGACTACGTGGCCAAGCCGTTTTCCATGGATGAGCTGATCGCCCGCGTCGAGGCGCTCGGCCGCCGGGGGGCAACACCCACCGCGGCGGATATCCTCAAGGTGGCCGATTTGCAATTGGACGTCCACCAGCGCCGCGTCTCCCGCGCATCCAAGCCCATCGCCCTCTCTCCCCGCGAGTTTGACCTCCTGCAGGAGCCCGGCCGGGTTTTCACCCGAACCGAACTTTCCGAACGGGTCTGGCAGCGGGACCATGAGTATGACACCCGCACGGTGGAAATCTTCATTACCCGCCTCCGCAAGAAAGTGGATGCCGGATTCGAGGCTCATCTGATACAAACCGTCCGTTCGATCGGCTACACGATTAAACCCCATTGAAACACGGCACCATGAAGGCGGTCATATTTTCCCTGCTCGTCGCGGTCACTGCGGCCCGCGCCGGCGTGGTCATCGAGGGCCATGTGGAACTTCCAAAAGGCAAGGCCGCCCCGGTGATGGCCAAGCGCTATGACATCGTTACCAAGGGCGGCGTCCTCTCGACCGATCCTCCCGTGGCCGTGATCTATCTGGAAGGGGATTTTGAAAAGCCGGTCAATTTGCCCACCCGCGAGATCATTCAGAAGGATTTCGTTTTCAATCCGTCGTTGTTGGCCGTGAGGACGGGCACGAAGGTGGAGTTCCCAAATAAGGACGACGCCTATCACAACGTGTTCTCGTTTTCTCCTGCAAAACGCTTCGATCTCGGGCGCCATCGCCCCGAAGATATACCGGTGCCTTCCCAGGTTTTTGACAAGGCCGGGATGATCACGCTCCGTTGTGACATCCATGAGCACATGCGCGCCATTATCCTGGTCCTAGACACACCGCATTTCGTCTTCAGCGACCCCTCGGGGAATTTCAAGCTCAGCGGCTTGCCCGCCGGGAATTACAAGCTGAAGGCGTGGATCGACAGCCGCACCACCCTGGTGAAGGACGTGACCCTCGGCGGCAGCGGAAAAATTAACGTCAACTTCCCGTGACCGGGATTCCGGCCATGTCCGGCTTTCGGCTTCGCTTGCTGTTAGGCATGATGCTCGTCGTCTGCGGCGTCACCGGGCTTGTCCTCTGGATTGCCCAGAACAAGGTCACGGATGACGGTCAACAACAGCTCCAGCGCTCGTTCCAGAATGAAATCGCCGCCTTGCGCGCCGCGCGGGAGCTGCGCCACGCCGCGGTGGTAGAGCGTTCTCGCTCCTTGGCCGGCAAATCCCGCATCCACGCCGCGCTCGAGGATAACGCGATCGATCTGCTCTATCCGAACGCGGCGGAGGAACTCCGTGATGTGATGGCAGGAGCGC
>CAXTTX010000168.1:0-10460 GCA_964247045.1 uncultured Verrucomicrobiales bacterium
GTCCGCGGGAAGGCGAACCGGGCGTTTTCCCAAAACAAATGGATTACTTGGAGGCAGGTGCGGCGGTCGCTTCTTCCGAAACGGCGGCGGCAGGCTTGCCAATGTGGGCGACGACGACGTCACCGGCATGGGTCGCGCGGACTCCGGCCGGGAAGGTCACGTCGCTGATGTGAAGGGAATCACCGATGTTGAGGCCGCTGATGTCCACCTCGATTGTCTCCGGAAGGTCGTTCGGGAGACAGGTGATTTCGACGGCGTGGACGTATTGCTCGACGAGGCCACCGGCTTTCACACCGAGGGATTCGCCGTTGAGGTGGGTCGGGATGTGGGCGGTGATTTCCGTCTTTTCGTCGATGGCGCGGAAATCGATGTGCAGGACGTGGCCGGAGATCGGATCGTGCTGGATGGCCTGGAGGAAAGCCAGACGGGTGCCTTCACCCTCGATGTCCAAGTTGATGAGGATATTTTCCGAGCTGCTGTGGGCAAGAAGCTCGCTGAAGGTCTTGGCGTCCACCTTCAGGTTGTGGCTTGCGACGCCTTTCCCGTAGATGACGGAGGGGAGCCAGCCTTCGCGGCGCATTTGCTTGAGGCGTCCGGAACCGCTGCGGGCGCGCGGTGCTGCTTTGAGTTGGGTCTGCTTGGCCATGACAAGAGGGCGTTGGAATTAAAAAATAGGCGCCGGGAAATCGTCGGATATCCGTCGCGGGGGGCGGTGTTTAGCGATCTTCGGGCCGCTTGTCAAAAAATTGTTCGAGGAATCGGGGTTCAGGGGGCTCAGACCGTGAACAGGGAGGTGATCGACTGGCCGCAATGGATCCGGCGGATGGCCTCGCCAAGCAACGGGGCGACGCCGACCACCTGGACTTTCGGACCGGCGGCCTGGGGCACGGAATCGGTGGTGATGACCTCCTCGATGGAGGATTCGCTGATGCGGCGGTGGGCCAAATCGCCTAAAATGGCGTGGGAAACCCCCGCGTAGATGCGTTTGGCGCCGTGTTTGTGCAGGATTTCCGCTGCGGCGGTGAGGGTTCCGGCGGTTTCGGTCATGTCGTCGACGAGCAGGACGTCTCGCCCCTCGACCTCACCGATCACGTTCATGGCTTCGACCCGGGTGGCGCTGACGCGGTGTTTGGCGACGATCGCCAGTTCCGCGCCGAGGGCGTCCGCGTAGGCGCGGGCCATTTTCACGCCGCCCACGTCCGGGGACACGACGGTGAGATTGGAGGTGTCCGGGTGGCGCTCCCGGAGGTAGCCAATCAGGACGGATTTCGCATAGAGATGATCCACCGGGATATCAAAGAAGCCTTGGATCTGCGGTGCGTGGAGGTCCATGGTGAGAACCCGGTTCACGCCGGCGGAGGTCAGCAGGTTCGCCACCAGTTTGGCGGTGATGGGGACGCGGGGCTGGTCCTTGCGGTCCTGGCGGGCGTATCCGAAGAAGGGCATCACGGCGGTGATCCGCTCCGCGCTGGCCCGGCGGGCGGCATCCACCAGGATCAGCAACTCCATAAGGTTGTGGTTGGTGGGGGGACAGCTCGGCTGGATGATGAAGACATCGGCGCCGCGGACGTTTTCGTTGATCTTCACCTCGGTTTCGCCGTCGGGAAAGGCGGACACGTGCACGTCGGCGAGGGGTTGGCCAATGTTCTCCGCAATGCGCTCTGCCAAGGCCCGGTGGGCGGTGCCGCTGATGATTTTCATGGAAAAAGAATGGGAAGGGCGGGTAGTCCGGCGGATTGTTGACAGTGGAGCCTCCGTCGGCAATACTTTCCCCGCATTTCGCGAGTGCGACAAAGCCCATCTCCAATTACCCCGTCACCGATGCCATCCCCGCAACCCGAACCGATCCCGGAGGCACGGCAATCACTTCCCCAGGAAATTTCCAAGTGGATCCTGTCGAACTGGATGCTGGTGGCCGCGGTCGTCATTTCGACAGCGTTGATCACTTGGTTCTTCGGCGGTGAGGTGCGATACGGGCCGCACCGGGAAGACTCGGCTTTCCGCTGGCTGTATTATGCGTGGAACCCGGAGACAGACTATGAACACGGCATCCTGTTCCCCTTCCTGATCGCCGGCTTGATCATCTACCGGGCTAGGGATCTGAAGGCGGCGGCTGGCGAAGTGGATTACCGCGGTCTGCTGGTGGTGCTGGCGGGGGTTCTGTTCTACGTTGCCGGTTACCGGACCCTTCAACCGCGGGTGACCGTGGGAGCCTTGCCCTTCATTGTGTGGGGTTCGATTTTCTATCTGTGGGGCTGGCGGGTTGCCAAAATCACCGCTTTTCCGGTGTTCTTCTTCTTGTTGGCGATCCCCTTGCCAAACTTCCAACAGGCGACGACCCAGTTGCAGCTACTGGCTACGTCTCTTGCCCACCACGGATCCAGCTTGTTTGGCGTTGAGACGACCGTGAGGGGAACCGAGATCTTGCCGGTCCATGGAGTTTGGGAGCCGCTCAAGATCGCGGCAGGTTGCAGTGGCATTCGCTCGTTGATGGCGCTGTTGATGATTTCCGCGTCTTGGGCTTACGTGGCGAAGCTTCCTCTGTGGAAGAAAGTCGTTCTGTTCATGATGGCCTTCCCGCTGGCCATCTTTGGCAACGCCTTGCGGGTGATCTCCATTTTCGTCATCGCCGAATACGGCAATGAGGCTTGGGCGAAAGGGACTTGGCACGACTGGTCCGGCCTGCTGTTATTCTATCCTTTTTCCCTTTTTCTGTTACTAACTACCCATTCCCTTCTTGAAGGCGGTCTGCCTTGGAAGAAAGACGGCAAGCGCCAGCTCCGCCGGGTGGTGGTCAGCCAAGATAACGAACCCAAATCGTTCCTGCCCGAAACATGAAGCCGAAGTTCCTGGTATTGCCGGTGGTTCTCATGGCGACGATGAGCGCGATCTACATGCTGCCGAAGGCAGGTAAGATCGGGCAGTCGGCGGTGGCGATGGAGCTTCCCGATGAATCAGGAGCCTGGATGTTCGAGAAGCGAATGGCCAGCAAGGAGGAGTTGGGAGCCTTGTCGAAAGATACCGAGTTTGCCAAGGCATCTTGTGCCGCGCCGCGTCCCTACGAATACGACCAGTATGGTCGCCGGTTACTGGACAGGCTGGATCTTTCAATCGTTCTGTCGGGTGTTGATATCAACAATTCCATCCACCGGCCGGAGCGCTGCCTTCCGGCCCAAGGCCATGAGAATCTCGTTTCCAGCGACCAGCTGCTGACCCTGCCGGACGGCCGGAAGTTCGAAGTGAAGCGGTTGCTCAGCACGAAGCCGGAAAATATCGCCCCCTTGGGTCAGAAGGAGGAATACCGCGAGCTCAGCTTCCTGACCTATTACTTCTTCGTGGGGCATGACCATATCAGCAATTCCCACCTGAAGCGGACCTTGATCGACATGAAGGACCGCTTGGTACGTGGCATGGACCAGCGCTGGGCATACATCGCCGTCACCATGCCTTATGGCCAGGTGCCGTGGCTATCCAAGGAGGTGCCGATGGCCGAGGCGGACGCGAAGGTGAAAGACTTTCTCGCGAAGCTGGCGGAAGAGCAGATCGACTGGAAGCAAATCGTTCCCTGAGCCAAGGTCATTTCGTATAGCTCAATTCCGGCGGCAGCTTGTCTGGTATCACCTTGGCACCTTCCAGAAAAGCGATGGTGCGCGTAAGATAGGCGAGATATTCTGCCTTTTCCGCGGGTGTCACGTCCTCAGGAACCTGGGGGGAAAGTGTCGCCCGTCTCCGGGCCTCCAGGAACAGGGCCAGCGCCCGTGAAGGGTTGCGATCCGACCAAGCCCGGACGGCCATCTTGCCCAGCAGGACTCCGGCACGGTAGTGGGCCGGATTTGCCAGGGCGCAGGCCCGGTTGTAGAGAGCGAGGGCTTCCATGTAGTCCTTGTCGCCACCGGCTTCGAGGGCGGTGCCGAGGCTTTCCAAGATGGCGATGTGCAACTTCCCGCCGATCCAAGGAACCAGGTCCACGGAAATTCCGACGTGTTCCAGCGCCACCTTCAGCGTGGCAACGCAATCCGGTTGCTTGCCTTCCGAAAACTCACGCAGGCCTTTCTTGAGCAGATGCGTTGCGAAATGGTAATGGCCGAGAAACGTGTTTTCCATCCCGCCCTGAAGGCGCAAGGTCTGTTCGTAGGCGTTCTCGGCCTCGCCGTCGCGACCAACGGAGCTGAGGAGGTTTGCCTGGTTGATGGTGATGACCGGGTCATTTGGATAAAGTTTCCGGGCGGAAGCATAGTCTTCCAGGGCCCGCGCCGCTTCTTCACTCTTGGTCCAGCCTTCGCCCATGGCGGAGGCAAGTTCTTGATAGATCAGGCCACGGTCCTGATAGAAAGTAGACTGCGGCCAGGCTTCGATGGCCGTGGTGAGGGCTTCGATCTTGTCTTCCGGGGCGGTGACCGCGATCTTTGAGAACAACACCGGCCAGAGGACCCGGGTGACGCGCGTTCCCTTCCAGCCGAAGTTCACGAGCAGGATGGCGCAGGCGGTGCCGACGACGCTCAGCAACAGGCGCGAACTGGCAAGGCTGGCGGGTGGGGCCGTGGCTCCGGCCGGCATGCGGACGGCGAATCCGAGGCAAATGCCGAGCAAGATCGCCTGAGGCACCACGTGGAAAACAAAGCTGAAGTTCGACTGCAGGAACATCCCTGCGAAGGCGGCGAGACCACCCACCTGCCAGGCGGCGGCATTGCCCGCCAGCAGTCGGTTTTCGGTGCCAGCCCGCAGGAGGGCAACCAAGGTGACCGCTCCAAGCAAGACGAGCAAACCGGCCCCGCCGAGGATGCCGTAGTCCGTGACGGACTGGAGCAGCTCGTTGTGGACGAGCTCGGGCTTCGCATTGATGAATCCCTGGACCTTCGGATTCCAGAACCCATAGCATTCCCAAGCGAAGCTGCGGCTGCCGCCTCCGCCCCACGGGTGTAGCCCCATGCAGGACACCGCGACCCCCATCAGATAAAGGCGGACGTCGTCGTCAAGCATGGCGAGCGAGGCCTTGCCCGCGGCCCGGTGCTGCCAGCCGAGATACACGAATGCCCCACCCACAATGGCCACAACAGGCAAGGCCACGAGCAGCTTTCCAAACCATTTCGAGTCCCGCCGCTTCGCGACCACCATCGCAAGCAGCGTGAACGCGCAAACACCGGCCACTGCTCCCAACTGTCCGCCGCGGGAACCAGAGAAACCGACCATCGCCATGCCTGACAGGGCGATAAGCCCCAACAGTAACCTGGACACCACGCCGCTGTTTCCGAAAATCGAAAAAGCCCCTGTCAGCAAGGACGCGCCTATCAGGAAATTCGCGCCCTCATTGTAGTGCCCGTAGAATCCCGAGGGAAAAATGACGATGCGGGCCCGGAACAGGGGGGAATAGGCTTTGTCAAAGACCTGCATGCAAGACACGGCGGCGCTGGCGAGCAGCAGCAGGGCAATGCCCCAGGCGAGAATCCGTTCCGCCGCCACATTTTCCTGAATGGCCCGGACACAGATGAAGGAACCGACCGCAGCAGCCAGCAGAAGCAAATCCGCCTGACCCATTTCCACGACCGGGGAAATGAACGCCCGGATGGCGAACCAGCCGGCAGTGGCGATGCCCAAGGCCACGAGGGTGAGGTCGGCGGGCATTTTCCCGCGTTTCCACAGGGGTGGGACCGCGGCGAGAACGGCGATCCCCAAAGGCAGCAGGGCCGGACCCCACGTCCAAGACCGCAATTGCGGGCCGATCAGGACGGCCAGCACCAGCGAGAGGACGAGAAAGATGGAAGAGATGGCCGCCAATGGGTTTCGGGAAGCGGGGCTTATTTGGCACCCCTGCCCAGCAGCACCGCGGGAACCGTCCGGAACAGGATTTGGAAGTCGAGCCAGAGCGACCAGTTGTCGATATACTTCAGGTCCATGGCGACCCATTCCTCGAAGCTGGTGATTTGGTTCCGGCCGCCAGCCTGCCACTCGCAGGTGATGCCGGGCTTCACACTGAGGCGGCGGCGGTGGGAAATCTCGTTGAAGGCCTCCACTTCGTAAACCGGCAGGGGGCGGGGGCCTACCAGGCTCATTTCGCCACGGGCGACGTTCAGAAGCTGCGGCAGCTCATCAATGCTGAATTTGCGGAGAAAAGAGCCGAAAGGAAAAATGCGCGGATCGTTGTCGAGTTTGAAGACCGGCCCTTGCATCTGGTTGCCGTGGGCCTCCTTCACTTGGTCGAGCATCTTGTCCGCATTTGGAACCATGGTGCGGAACTTCATCATGCGGAAAGGTTTGCCATAGCGGCCAGCGCGCATCTGGGAGAAAAACACCGGAGCGCCGGGGCTCTTGATCATGATGCCCAGCGTGGCGAGCAACCACAGGGGGCTCGTTGCCAGGATGATGGAGGATGCGGCCACGCGGTCGAAAATCTCCTTGATGAGCAGTTCCCAGGAAAGTTCCGGTGTGGAGCGGAGCACCAGCATCGGCTTTTCCCCGATGGCGTCGAAGACGGGTCGGGCGATCTGGGAACGGATGAACGACGCTGCGATCCACGCCTCCACCCCTTGCAACTCGCAGGCTTCCACCGCGCGTGCGACTTTTTCGAACTCGGTGTCCTTCGCTGAAAACACGACGCGGCTAACCGATTGTTCCTTCAGCAAGGTGAAGAGCTCGTTGACCGACCGGGTGCTCAGGTCGAAATGATCGACCACTTTCCAAGTGGAGGTGATCTCCGGGTCGATTTCCGCGAGCAGTTCGCTCATTTCGTTGCCGGAGCCGGCGATGACGATGCGCTCCTTTGATTCCTCGCTGGAGATCTGCTGCTTGAGCATGCGCTTGGTGATGCGGTCCCGCAGGAAGAGCAGCACGAACATGAAGACGAAGCCCATGCCAAGCACGAGACGGCGGGTGTCCCCCACCTTGGCGAAGACGGCGAAGACGCCTAACACTAGGACAATCACCAGCAGTGCCCGGGTGAGCTGCCATGCGGAGGCGTTCGAACTCTTGTGGCGGAGGTGGTCGTAAAACCCGAAGCGTTCCAGCACGAGGGGTGTGAAGGGCACCGCGATGTAGAGCACCCAGTTCATCGATTCGAGCACCGTCTCATCGGCACCGCTAACCCCGAGCCAAATGCGGAGAACTCCCCCGAGCCAGAATGAAAGCCAGACCAACAGCGCGTCGGTGAGCTGCAACACTTGGATGGTGAAAGAATCTTTGCGGCTAATTGCCATGATATTGGTTGAGGATCAAAAGGGACGGAAAATCCTGTGAACGTGGCACGGGTGTAATTTGATTCGCCAGCAGGCCCGACTGCAAGGGTGCAGTTCGAAATCGGCGGTGAAAATACCGCGTAAACGTAATCCGGGTGAAGTTTGCGTGGTAGTTGCCTTCGCGGCTAGCTCGTGAAATGCCATCCGGCACGCTTTCAAACGATTTTTGGATTCGGAGGATTCATGATACGGGCGGACCCGGGTACCCGGGAAACGTCTTGCCCTCCAATCAGACGTCGTTCCTGCCGTGAGGTTTAGACAAAAGAAACCGTGACGGGAATTTGATTGCAAATCCGGCCCCGGGTCTGCTCCCTCGGCGCTGAAATGCGGCGTATTACCCTGGCGGGGACATTCCTGATTCTCTTGGGCGGCCTCTACCTTCTCTGGCAACGCCGCTTTGAAAGATCCCGTGAGTTTCGGACCTTCCGGCTGGAAGACATGCGGAACTTGGCCGCCGCAGGACCGGGTGCGATCTGGTCCGGCGCGGACGCTGAAACCCGGCTGCGGGTGAATGTGGACCCGGCTCATCCCAACCAGGTGGTCCAGATGCAACTGCCGGGCATGAAGGCCGCCGATTTTCTACATCTCCGTTTCCGGGTGATGGCGCACAACCTGACACCGGGAACGGAATTTTGGGAAGGCGGGCGCTGCATGGTCGAGTGGCATGCTCCTTCCGCCGCCGGAAGATGGGAAAATGACCCGTTTTGCCTGGTGATTCTGAATGCCGACGAAGGAATGCAGGAGGTGGTGATGAGGCCCGAGGACGTCCCCGCCATTCCTGCCATACGCATCGAGAACCTTGGGGTGAGCGGAGCGCTTGAGATTTCCACGCTTGAGGCCACCGTCGTCCGCGAACGGACCGTTTGGAAAATCGGGAAGTGGTTGTTGCTCGCGGGGTGGTTGGCATGGGCGGTGGCTTGCATCCGCACGGCGGGAGAAACCCGGTGGGTCCGCCCGCTGGCGGCAGGTGCTGTCTGGCTGGTGATGTGCCTCTATTGCGTCGTGCCGGGACCGTGGAAAGCCCTCCATTCCTTCCCGCGGACTTTCCAAATAGGTCCGGAGGTGATCGTGCCCATGCCGACGGGGGCTTCAGCGGTCTCCCGGGCGACGACCGGTCAGCCGGAACTGGCCTCGGTCGGCAAGATTCCGGACAAAGGGGACTTCACCCTGAAGGTGAAGATCCATGCCGCCAAGGCACGGCCCCTGTTGCACGTGGCCCTCTTGTTCGGCCCGGCGCTTTTGATGGCGCTCTTGGCGGGAAACCGGGGCGCCGCGTTCCTTTCCGTCATCCTGGCGATCTCCATCGAGGTTGCGCAGTTTTCCTTCGGTTTTGGCTTCGACCTCGTGGATGTCATGGACCTCGCTTGTGACGCGGTTGGAATCGCGCTGGCTCTAACCGTTGCGAACCGCCTGCGGGCGCGCTTTGCCCGGCCCGTGCCCGCCAAGGCAAGTGCGGAAGGGCTATTGCCATCCGCGGCGGGCGATTGAGCACCTCAATCCCTCATCTTGCCGAGGCGGCCCTGCCAGCCATCCCACACGGCGCGTTTCAGCAGCGGAATGCGGCCGGGACCGTCGAGCCAGCAGGCACCGAATGTATAGGTCAGCGCCATTCCCAAGGCGGGAAGAGCCCCGGACCGCTGACGCTTGAGCCAAACCATGTTGCGGACCTTGTAATAGAGCTTCCAATCCGCCAGCCCGCGTTCGAAGAAGAAATTTTTCCCGAGGAATTTCCAGTGCACGACGTCCTCCGGGCCGGGGTGATCCATGATCGCGCCATGCACCGCTTCTTGCGTGAACCCGGCCTGCTCGATGCGCAGGGGGTATTCCTCATCCTCGCCGCGAATGAACAACTCGCCATTCACAGGGCCGACGGCTTGCCGCACCTCCTTCGGCAGCAGCGCGCCTGTCCAGGAGATGCGGCTGCGAGTGCGCTTGCCCGGCGGAAGCTCCGACGTTTGGTTGACAAGCTTCCAGCCTCGGTCATCGGGATTGATCTGGAGTGGCCAGGTGAAACGGCCGGTCTTCGGATCAATTTGGAGCGGATGACGGACGACCGCGGTATCGAGGCCGTCCTCTAACATGGCCTCCAGCGCTTCCGCGCGGGGCCACGAATCGTCATCGAGGATCCACACGGCCTCGGCACCTTCGCCGAAGGCCCAGTCCATCACCTCTTTCACCCCGCCCGCATTGCCGAGGTTGTCCGGCATGCGCTTCACCACCAGTTTGAATGGCAGTCCTTCCAGAGCTTCGAGGATTTCCGGGGTGTTGTCAGCGGAATGGTTGTCCGCCACGACCACCATTTCCGGCGGCCGGGTTTGGCGGGCCAGGGCCTTCACGCATTCCGCGGCCACGCCGGCGCGATTCATCGTCGCGAAGACGGCGGCCACGTGGGGAGAGCGGTTCATCGGAATGCGGCGACAAGTCCACCTCCCGCCCGCCGCATCAAGCCAATTTGAGGAAAAACTTCACGCCTCGGGCCGCGATCCAGAGCAAACCGTCCACCAGACCGTTCAAATACGGATCGGAAAACAAGGTGATTCCGTAGGCTCGCCGCACGGCCCGGGATTCCACGTGCTGGCGCTCCGCGGCGAGAATCGTCTCCATGTCCCGGGTCTTGCCCAAGTGGCGCTGGGACGCGTTCGCGCCGTGCATCCGGAAGTCCGCGATGTTGGCGGCGACATGGGCGAAGGTTTTCCCACATGCGTCCAGCCGGGCGTAGAATTCCCCGTCCATGACGTAACGGAAGTCCTCGCGCAGGCGGTGGCCGTCACCGGTAACGGTGGCCCGGCGGTAAAAGGCGGCGGTCGACGGCACGTAGCAATGGTGGTGGATGTGGACGAAGCGTGACCAGCGCGGGACCTTCATGGTGCGGAGGAGGCTTCCCTCCGCATCCACGAAATCATAGTCGGCGTAAACCACGTCCGCGACGGTCCCCTTCAGCTCGCGGAGCATCGTGGAAAGGGCGTCTTTTTTAAAGAAGTCGTCCGCGTTCAGCCACATCACCCAGTCGCCTTTGGCGAGTTGGAAGCCCTTGTTGATGGCGTCAGACATGCCGCTGTCCGGTTCCTGGATCCAAGTCGCGTGAGGGAAGCGGGAGGCGACTTCCGCGCTGCCGTCGGTGGAACCAGCATCAATGACGAGATGTTCCAGGGTCACGCCGGCTTGCCCGGCCACGCTTGTCAGGCACTCGCCGAGGAAATGGCCGTAGTTGAAGCTGGGCGTGATGATCGT
>CAXTTX010000169.1:0-10459 GCA_964247045.1 uncultured Verrucomicrobiales bacterium
CTATCAGAAACCGGAATTCCAGGCAACCCGGAATTACCGCTCCCCACGCGATCACGTACCCAGCACCTGTGGCCGGGCCTCACGGGCCCTCGGGCTTGACCTCGCCGCCACCGCTGGGAACCGCGATCAGATCCCGCGCTTGGGATACATATTTCCCTTGCTTGGAGGCATGGATGTAGAGCTTCTGCTTGTGCCGCTTGAGCATTTTGAGAACTTCCTCCGCGGCTTCCGGTTGGATCTCATCCTCGAAGTCCGCGAACCAATAGATCGCTTCCACGCCACGGAGCTCTTTGCTGAGCAGCGCGTCCGAAGTGGTCGTGGTGTTGGCCCGGTCATGGTAGAAAGTCTTCGCCCGCTTGTCGAAGACCGCGAAAACCTCCGGCGAGGGAATCGGGCCGCTGACGTCCACGCTGTCCCGTTCGCTCGGTTTCGCGTTGCGATAGGTATCCGATTGGTACCAATACCAGAACTGCTTGAAGCCATTCCGCGGGGCGGTCACCGGTTCGATCAGGATCTGCCGGTCCTCTTTCAGGGTCGCGCTCAGGCCGCAGCCAAATTGCATGATCACCGGGCTGCCATCTGCCACCCGGTTCACCTCGTCCACCACGCGCTTGAGGCGTGGCGTCATCGAGCGTGAAACGTCCAGCACCACGCCGATGGACTTCACCTTCAGGTCCATTCCGAACAACTTGATCCCATTCGGCATCCCCGCGCCGAGGCCCGTTCCCACGCCCTTGCCGGGGCCGAATCCCTTGCCGGTCCCGGACCCGCCGAGCCCGCCGCCGCCCATCCCACCACCACCCGAAAGCGAAGTGAGCGTGGACATCTGGCCGAAATCCTCGCCCTGTTCGGGAATCACGAAATTCGACGTTGAGTTCTGGGCGAACACGCGTTTGACGTTGTTCACCGGGGTGATCTGGGCCTGCCGCTTCTGCTGGACCTGCACATCCGCGCCGCGCGGCCCGCCGCCCGACCCGGGAGGCATGAAATCCACCTTCTTCTCCGGCTCGCGGATGATCTGGAAGATCCAGAAGGCCCCCACCACCAGCAGCAGGACGTGGAAAATCAACGCGAAGGTCAACGAACCACCCCCGATTTTCGACCACAGGCTGTTCTTGCGTGGCGTGACAGGGACCGGAGGTGGGGGAACGTTGGCTTCGGGGACTTGCATGGGGAATCGATTGGCTGAATACGGGTTGTGTATAAATAAACAACGCCGCCAGGTCAGATTGCTCTAGGACGCGTGGCGGCGGGATTTCTTAGAAAAAATCCACTTTGGTTTCTGTCTTGGGAAGCAGGCTGCGGACCAAGGGGCCGCGATTTTGCCACCACAGGAAGTCGGAACCCGCGCCGTTTGGTTACGAAGCAGTCACTCGCCCTCTTGCCGGATTCTTTGCTTTTCCCTTGAGGAAGAGTGGAATCGGTTCTTTATCCATGGGATGGACAAGTGGCATGAAATCGCGGCAACCGAGTTGAAGACAATGCTTTCCGGCGAGGCCCCTCCCGTCCTCGTGGACGTCAGGCTGGAAGAGGACCGCGGGTGTTGCCGACTGCCCGGGGCGCTTGGGAATTGTGTCTACGAGGTGGCCTTCGAGGAACGGATGGGTGACCTCGCCCCGGACAAATCCCGCCCGGTATGCGTCTACGGAGCCGATGCCGATAGCTTGGAAAGCCGCATGGCCGCTGAGAAGCTCGACCGGATGGGTTACGCACAGGTTCATGATTTCCGAGGAGGCATCGCCGAATGGAAAACGGGCGGTTTCCCCACCGAGGGGGGCGATGTCGCGCCGGTTCCGCTTTCCCTGGAGGATGGGGATTACACGGTCGATCTGGCCGAGAGCCGCATCCGCTGGATCGGCAGGAACCTGCTCAACCGGCACGAAGGCTTCATCGGCCTCGAGGCCGGTTGGCTGCGCTTTGCCAGCGGGGAATTGACCGGTGGCGGCTTCGTGATCGACATGCGGAAGATCCACTGCCTCGACCTCGATGGCGATGCTCTCCATGACGTCCTCATCCGGCACCTCCTGAGCCACGACTTTTTCGACTCGGAGAAATTCCCCGAGGCCACCTTCTCCATCACGGGCGCCAGCCCGGCGGCGGACGGCACTCCCGGTCACCGGCATCCTCACCCTCAAGGGCGTCTCACTTCCCCTCTCCTTCCCCGCTTGCACCGGCATCACTCCGGACGGCAAGGCCGCCGCACAGGCCACCCTCGCCTTCGATCGGACGCTTTGGAACGTCTTCTACGGCTCGGGAAAATGGTTCCGCAATCCGGGCGGCCATCTGGTGAATGATCTGATCGAACTCCAGTTAAGGATCGTGACCGCCTGAACCTAAGCGGCGGAATGCAGGATGCACGGGTCCCTTAATTATTGACCTCACCGGTCCGGCAGGTGATAGTCGGCGACCATGAAAGCGGTCTCCCCCCTGCTGTTGGCTCTGGTTCTGCCAGTGCTTCCTTGTTTCGCCGACGACCAGATCGTCGTGCTTGGTGACTCTCTCAGTTACGCCTATGAGTCCGAGTTTGGATTCAAACAGGTCATTTCCTTCCAAACGTTTGGTGAAGGAGCGCCTGTCAGTGTCAGGAACTGGATAGAGGTTCTAAGCAACCCGACTTATCGAGGCACCAGGTTCGACTTGGGAACCCGGATCAACCTGACTGTAGATCCCCCCGACATTGGGACAACCAATTCTCCTTTCAATTTCTTCCTCCGGCAGCAGGGAAATTTCGCGATTCCCGGCCTCAAGGTGGACGGCATGCGGCAGTTCGTCCAAGGGGAGAAGACCTTCTATCAACTTATGGGAGCGGACGTCCTCCCCCAGCCCACCACCACCGTGGGCAAGCTTCTTTCATACTCCAATTATACCGAGTCAAACTTTTCCCGCGCCGACTTTCAGGCCCAAGTGACCAGCAGTGCGGAGAGGTTGGTCATCAGCATCGGGGGAAATGACGTCGACGACATTTATGGCACTCTTTACGACGGGGCCGCCCCGGGAACCTTTGTCTCCGACTTCGTCACGGACATGGCAGCGGTGATTGACAGCATCCAGACCCTCAATCCGAATATCCAGATTGTCCTGGCCAATGTGCCGCACGTCGGCATCACACTCAAGGTCCGCGGCAACTATCCCTACGATCCAGTCAAGACCGAGAGAGTTTCCGCTGTTCTGAGGGATCTCAACGGACAGTTGGCGGTTCTCGCGAAGAACAAGAACATCGGCTACGCCGACATCTATACTCCGACAGTCCGGCTGATTGACGGCTCTGATCTCGTGATCCATGGCATCAACTACAACAATGCCAGCACCGGGGCAGACGGGACTTATGCGAACGGCCCGGTTTGGCTCAACGGGCAGATCAGTTCCAACTTCCACCCGAACACCAATGGCCAGACGCAGATTGCGAATGCCATCGTCCGGGCTTTCAACAAGCGTTATAACACAGGCATCCCACTTCTTTCCGCAACGGAAATCCTGGTGGGCTTGTGCGGCAAGAACGCCACCCCGACTCAGAATGCCAATGCGGCGGATATGATCTTCAGCCTCTGGATGTCCCGCTTTGGATTGACCGGCCTTCCCACCGGTGATGATACGGACGGCGATGGCGTCACGGCTTGGGTCGAGTTCGGTGCCGGCCTGAACCCGACTCTCAAGGATGCTGACTTTCTGGAAACGAGCGTCTCGGGCGGCTTTCTGAACTTGGCCTATCCGGTTCGGCTTCCCAACACCACCAAGGTAAGAATCCATCCCGAGTCCTCGTCCAACCCGGGCGGTCCATATACCCCTTTCGTCACCTTGCCAACGCAGGATCCCGATGGTCTCTACCGGGCGAAGATTCCCGTCGGAGCATCGCCGGGATTCCTGCGCGTGAAAGCAGAGGTTCCCTGATGGGTTGTCGCACATTATCCATTGCGGAACACGATTTGCCCGTGGTCCAGGTCCGCTTGGATCACGTCCCCGTCGAGGAATTTACCATCGAGGACATCGAGGCTCAGCGGATCCAAGAGGAGATGTTGGATGACCCGCTTGAGGGGTCTCGCGCCGTAAACGGGATCATAGCCCTTGTCGCCGATGAATTCCTTCGCGGACTCGCTCACGGCCAGGGCCAGGCCTTGGCGGGCGAGACGCTGGCGGACGCGTGTGAGTTGCAGGTCCACGATGGTGGTCAACTCCTCACGGTGGAGGCGGTCGAAGATGATGATCTCGTCGATGCGGTTGATGAACTCCGGTCGGAAATGCCCGCGGAGGGCTTCAGTAACCTTGGCCTCACGTTGCTCGGCGTTTTCCTCGTTGAGGATGTATTGGGAGCCGATGTTGGAAGTCATGATGAGCACGGTGTTCCGGAAGTCCACGGTGCGGCCTTGGCCATCGGTGATGCGGCCATCATCGAGCACCTGCAAGAGGACATTGAAGACATCGGGGTGGGCTTTCTCGATCTCGTCGAAGAGAATCACTGAATAGGGTTTGCGCCGGACCTGCTCGCTGAGCTGGCCGCCTTCCTCATAGCCGACGTAGCCCGGAGGGGCGCCAATCAGGCGAGAGACGCTGTGCTTTTCCATGTATTCCGACATGTCGATGCGGATCATCGCGTTCTCGTCATCGAAGAGGAACTCGGCGAGCGCCTTGGATAGCTCGGTTTTGCCGACGCCGGTTGGTCCGAGAAAGAGGAAGGATCCAAGGGGACGATTTTCGTCCTGGAGGCCGGCACGGGCGCGCCGCACGGCGTTCGATACCGCCTTGATCGCCTTCTTCTGGCCCACCACCCGGTCGCCGAGGCGTTGCTCCATCTGGACGAGTTTCTGCTTCTCGCCCTCCTGCAGGCGGTTCAGTGGGATGCCCGTCCAGGCCGAAACGACGCGGGCGATGTCTTCCTCGGTAACCTCTTCCTTGAGGAGCGCACCATTGCTCTGCATCGAGCCAAGCTGTTCCTTGGCAGTCTCGAGTTCTTCGTGTGCGGCGGGCAACGCGCCATAGGTAATCTCCGAGGCCCGCGTCAGGTCTCCAATGCGCTGCGCGCGCTCGGCCTCGCCTTTCAGGGTCTCGATTTTTTCCTGGGCGGCGCGGACCAGGTCGATGATGCCCTTTTCGTTCCGCCACTGGGCCATGAGGCCGGAGGACTTCTCCCGGAGGTTCGCCTGTTCCTCTTTGACCTTATCCAAACGTGCGACCGAGGCCTTGTCGGTTTCCTTTTCCAGCGCTTTCTTTTCCATCTCCAGTTGCAGGATCTGGCGTTCGAGGACGTCGATCTCGGTGGGCAGCGAATCCAGTTCGATCTTGAGGCGGGATGCCGCCTCGTCGACGAGGTCGACCGCCTTGTCCGGCAGGAAGCGGCCGGAAATGTAGCGGTCGGATAGGGTGGCAGCCGCCACCAGTGCCCCGTCCTGGATGCGCACGCCGTGGTGAACCTCGTAGCGTTCCTTCAAGCCACGCAGGATGGCGATGGCATCCTCAACGGAGGGCTCCCCGACCATCACCGGTTGGAAGCGGCGCTCCAGGGCGGCGTCCTTCTCGATGTACTTGCGGTACTCATCCAGCGTGGTGGCACCGATGGTCCTCAGTTCGCCACGGGCGAGTTGGGGCTTGAGCAGGTTCGAGGCGTCCACGGCGCCCTCGCTGGCACCGGCGCCGACGATGGTGTGGAGTTCGTCGATGAAGAGGATGATCTGTCCTTCCGATTCGGTGACCTCCTTGAGGAAGGCCTTGAGGCGTTCCTCGAACTCGCCGCGGAACTTCGCCCCGGCGAGCATGCCGCCGAGGTCCATGGCGATCACGCGCTTGTCCTTCATCGAGTCCGGGACGTCACCGGAGACGATGCGGCGGGCAAGGCCCTCGACGATGGCGGTTTTTCCCACACCGGGCTCACCGATCAATACCGGGTTGTTCTTGGTCCTGCGCGAGAGCACTTGCATGACGCGGCGGATCTCGTGGTCGCGGCCGATGACAGGGTCGATCTTCCCTTCCCTGGCACGAGCAGTTAGATCGGTGCCGTATTTCTCCAGGGTCTGATATTTTCCCTCCGGGTTGTCATCGGTCACCTTCTGTGAGCCGCGGACGCTGGTGATGGCGGCGAGGGCTTTCTTTTCATCGAGGCCGGCTTCCTTGAGGGCCTTGCCGGCGGGAGAATCCCCCTTCAAGGCTCCGAGGATGAAATGCTCCACGCTCAGGTAGTCGTCGCCGAGCGACTGGCGGGCGGTGTCGGCCGCATCAAGGGTGGACCGCAGGCCCACGCTGATCTGCGGCTGGGTGGAGGCGCCTTGCACGCTGGGTTCACGGGCGAGCGCGACGGTGACGCCGAGTTTCAATTGGGGGATATCCACCCCGGCCTTTTGGAGGATCGGGATGGCGATGCCGCCCTCCTGTTGCAAAAGGGAAAGGAGGACGTGCAGGCTCTTTAATTCCGCGTGGGCGGATTTGGAGGCGATGCTTTGCGCGTGCTGGAGCGCTTCCTGAAGTTTCTGTGTGATCTTGTCGAGGCCCATGGCTTTGATTTGGTCAAACTTAGGCGGGGAAATTGCAGGTTGCAACGTGACCCTGCGTTGAATGTCGTTTGGTGGAAACCGGCGGGATGGATTCCGAGGGAGGGAAGGCTTTCCGGGCCGGTATTTTGCCGTAATCTGGCGTCAAAAATGGGGGTAAATTTGCATTTTCCGTAGGCCAGCAGCACTCTCGAGCACTGTTTTTGTCGGTTTTTGTCGATTTGGGTCGGGATCGCGGACGGAGATGGGATTTCGAGGAATTGTGCAAGACATGCAGTTCCAATCGGTTGCGCGAAACTGGTTCGGCGAGTGGCGAATGCAACAAAAGCCAACCATTCTGAGATTTGTTTTCCGAAAATGGGGGTGGCGGAAGAGGCGGTGCGGGGTCTGGAAGGGTATGTGGATTGTGACATGCCCCCACTTTAGCAAATCCGGGGGCGCGTCTCAACTGACGGCGCGTCTGCCAATATGAAAAGGTGTATCGCGCGTAGGATCAATGGGTCACATAGGACCTATGGAATTGGCATATGGGAGCCAGAAGTGCGCCAGCAGGTGGTGGCGTGTTGGGGATGAAGAGCGTGTCTGTCGTTTCGCCCTTCTGTCGTGGCGCCCGAGCGCTTCACCGGCTGAGAGGCCCGTGGGCCATGCGTTCCAAGGCTTGCAGGGGGTGCTCGAGCTTGCCGTCGATCTTTACGGCGCGGAAAGCGCAGGGAGCCGCCGTCTATCCCTTTCGCTTGGCAGCGAGGAAGATGACGATGACAACGGCGATGATGCCGCCCAGGGACCATAGAGGGAGGCGGAAGGAGACGTTTGTTGCCGACAAGGGCTTCAAGTCGGTCGATGGCTGAGAGCGGGTTTCAGGAGGCTTTACTTTTTCCGCAGGGGGTGGCGGAGGTGGGACCTCCCCGGAAATCGCGGGCGTGGAACGCGGTGTCGTTTGTATGCCAAGTGCCTCCACCGGCTGCTGAATCTTACCATCGCCGACTTTCAGTACAAGATGATCTGTGGGAGATTCCCTGACGACGTGTGATACGGTGCCCACAAACTCCAGGAACTTCGTGACTCCTGTCATCCGCAACGATGCCACACCGTTTGCCTCGTTACTTTTGACGGTGAAGTTCCCAGGCCTGACAATGACTTGTGCGTCATCCACCTTGCGGAACCTGCCTGTCGTTTCATCCTTCCCAGTGAGGATGATCGCCCGCCGTTCCTCTCCCGGTGCCATGCCCTCCACGACCATGCCTCTCTCCTCGTTGTCCTTTGGCTGGAACAAGAAAACAAACCGGGGCTTTCTGGCGGGGCCGGGGACGAGAAAGGTTTCGTAAAGCGCGCCTGGGATGGGGGCTGCCTCTCCAGTGTGCTCCATGATCTCCGATTGAAGATTAAAAACGCCGATCGCAAAATAATCCGGACTGCGGGTGTTCTGGAGAAACCCCTTGCCGTCATCGCGCGCCTGAGCAACAAGGCTGTCGTAGGCCTTGGGGTAGTCTCCCGCATTGCGCCACGCCAACGCGGTCACATAGTCGATAGTTTCTTCCTGGCCTTTCTCCTGGATATTGCGTATCAGCCGGTTTGTGGGTTCCTCGCCCAGTAGCCTGCGGTAACGTTCGGCGGCTCTGATAACGTCTTCTACCTTGCTGCTTCCGTTGTAGGCCGAATCCCTGGCTTCTCTCCATTGCAAGGAGATTGATTTTGCCTCGCTGTCGGAAATCTGGGCATAGGAGCAGGGCAAGGATAGACCCAAACTGACCAAGAATCTGCAGATGGATTTCATGAGGAGTCCTAACCCTTGGCTAATCGGTCCATTTTCTCATGCAGATCGGATTTCCATGTGACCTACCCCCCTAGACCTTGGCCCGCCTTTTCAAAATCAGGCCAGCTACCGCCAGCAGGGAGAGTGTTATCGCGGAAATGATCCATATTCTTCCATGATCTGCTTTCCGCATCGGTTTTGTTTCCGCATTGGAAACTTGGCCCGACGGGAGTTGCATCATGTATGGTTATCGAACTGAGATTGCCCCGGAGCAGGTCCGGTAGATCCGGGTTGTTGTTGATCACCGGAGATATTTCCCGCATCAAGGACTGTAACGTCGCGGCGTCCGGCGACAAATTGGAAGCAAACTGTCGCTCTATTGGTGAAGTCACGGTTTCCGCCCATAACCCGCCGCTCCCCACCATAAAGCCGATGCCAAAAAATAAGATAAGTGCCAATTTCATAATTAATGCCTCGCGCGGTCGTTTGTCAGTCTAGGCCAACGGTACTCGTCTCCGGTTCCCCGGGTGCCAATTCCCTCATCACGCATGCGAAATACGTGAACCGGATACTGGGCAGTTATGTCCCCATAATATCTTACATTTTCTGATAATGACTGCAGATTGGGCTTTTGGGCAACGAGAATAGTCGGTCCACCTCCCTTCACCGTGTAATTTTCTGCGGCTATGGAATTTTTATACTGCTTATAAAGAAGCTTGCGGAGAGCCCATCTGATACTGTCGGCAAAACTGCCAATGGGTTTCAGCCCGGCTGGGAGGTATTTCATTTTTCGCAAGGAAAAGTCAGGGTCCGTGACTCCGGCTGGTGCCTGGTCTTCGATAGTGAAAAATTGCTTTACCTCATATGTCCCGTTAACCAACACTTCCACCGCAACAGCAGGGGCCCGATCATTCCAGTCTCGCAAGGCTGCCGGGCCACTCATGTCAGTGTGGCCCGGCATATTCCCCGCGTTTACCTGCATGATATCATACGTGGTCGTGTCATTATCGTCGGCGTTTTCCGGATTCAGATCGCATTCCTTCCAAGAAATGGCTTTCAAAAGTTCTGGAGTGTAACGCTCGGCTGAATCCTTAAAAGTGTAATTTCCATTGGTATCACCTATCTCCCAATCATTCCACCATCCTGTGGATGCCTCGAATATCGTGTCGAATTCGTTTGAACGCAACTGCCCAGCGTATTCTTTAGTCGCATACTTCCTTATCCGTTTGGTCACTGTAAATTCTTGTGAGGTGAAATCAACTTTTCCATCCTCGCTTTTGAGCCGCAGTTTAAATTTGCCGGTCTTGTTCACCACGATCTTGAAGGTTCCCTGCCCCGATTTTTCATGCGGCAGCGTGACATCATAGGGGCCAGCTTTGGTTGTTCCATTTGTCTCGATGCTGAGAGGGCTAACGGTTTCTTCAGCGCCTTCTCCGTCGATCCTGCCGATGTCATACATCTGAACCGGGCCCCGGGCGCCGAGGGTTTCGGTTTTCACGTCGCCGGATTCGATATCGAGCTTCAAAGCCCAATCTTGATCACCCATCGTAGGCAGGGTGACCTTGAGGTCCGCGATTTCGTCGCGAAGCAAGGTATTTGGACCCGGGTTTACGGTAGTTGTAAGCTCGACTCCCTGCGCGTCCCTTTCCTTCTCGCGATGGACAAGTTCAAACCTGGCCTGAATCAGCCCCGCCAGGTGATGCTGCCCGGTCTCAGGAGCGGGCGGGACAAGATTGTATTCTCCTGAAATCCGTTCTCCTGATTCGATCTGGAGTTCCACCATGGACGTATCATCATCGACCAAAGTGTAGGCACTCGTCGGAAGCGTCCAGAACTGCGTGTCGACTGCTCCGCCTGAATAGGCGGGCATCGTGGCCTTGAGGTGAACTTTCAAGAACTGATACCTGGTATCTTCCGAGGGTGCCCAAGAATTCTCAAGGCGCACTTTTTGGGTGAAAACCTCCGCGTGACTGGATGTGCCCACGTTGATCTGGAAGGACTGAGAGTAAATCGTGAGCTGGGGACCGTAATGCTCGGTCTCGTCCTCATATTCCGTGGCGGGTAGCCCCGCAAACGCACTCAAGGGATAGCGTGTGATAGCCGACGCGGGATCATCCAGGCTGTTATATGCAAACGCCAGGGTTCCCGAGTACAAACGGCCCAAATTCAGCCCTCCGGCCGAAGACTCAACCGTTGGATAGCCCAGCGGCACAGATTGGTATTCGTAGGA
>CAXTTX010000170.1:0-10443 GCA_964247045.1 uncultured Verrucomicrobiales bacterium
GGAGATCTGCGCTCGCGGCGCCGAGGCGGTGGCGCCAGTTGCGGACGTCGTCGGTCGGGGTGCCGCCGCCGGTCACGCCGTCGCCGCCATTGCTCCAGACCGCGACGCGTTTGCCGTGCAGGATCTTGCCGGAGGTTTCCGCATCGGTCCTCACGTCGTCGATCTGGCCGTCGGAGTTGCCGTCGAACTTGATGGAATAGGTGCCGCCCCAGGGGTCATAGAGGCCCTTGAGCGTGCTCCCGGCATCGGCGTAGATCAGGCCGTTCTTGCCGACCGGCTTGGCGGTCTTGCCCTCCTGCACGTCGAGATATTTGATGGAGCGGGTGTTGAGCGCCGCGCTCCCGGAAGGTTCCTTGCCCAGCAACACATTCAGCAGGCCGACATTGTCCGACTTTTCGGTGTCGTCCGAAGCGATGTTCTGGACCGGCAGGGTGCCGTAGTCGGAGTAAAATGCGCCGACCGCGGATTCGATGGAGGTGATCGTCGCCAGCGCGCTCGCCTTGCGAGCCTTGTTCACGGCGATGATGCCAACGGTGAACCCGGCCGAGGCCAGGACCGCGATGATCGTGATCACGACCAGAAGCTCAATGAGGGTGAAGCCCTCCTTCAGTTTGCGGTGCATCGTGTGGGAAGGTTTCATTTGGGTTTTTTGGGGTTTGGAGTTTGGGAATTCGCTACTTCATGTTGTCAGTCAGGGAGGCTGGTAAAAACGGGTTCTCGCGCGGAAGCGCAGAGCAGTGGAGTTTTTGGGGAGGAGGGAGGAAATGGAGGGGTTATCCCGTTTGGTGGTGTCTTTTTATCCAAGAGAGAAAGGCGGGATATCACACGGGCTCCAAAGCAGAGAACCCCTCCCCCGGCGTCCTGCGGAGCGTGGGGGAAGGGTTCATGGGTTTTTGGGGTCGGGAGTTTGAGAAAACTAGTTCTGCCAGCTCTTCACATCGTCGGCGGCCTTGCCACCGCTTTCGACGCCATCCGCGCCATTGGTCCAGACCGCGCATTTCTTGCCGTTGATATCGACCGCCTTGGAGTCGGAAGAGCCGGTCTTCACGCTCTTGATAACGTCATCGTAATCGCCGTCCATCTTGATGTAGTAGAGGCCGCCCCAAGGGTCGTAGAGACCGCGGATGGTGCTGCCGCTGGTTTCATACACCAAGCCGTTCACGCCCTTCTCGCCCTTGATCTTGCCTTCCTTGGCGGAGAGGAACTTGATGCCCCGGGTGTTCAGGACGGTGGCGGCGGTGCCCTCGGTGCCGAGCAGGACCTTGAGGAGGGTCTTGTCGTCGGATTTGTAGGTGGTGCTGTCGCTGGTGATGTTTTCGACCGGGAGCGCGCCGTATTCGCTGTAGAACTGGTTGATCGAGGCTTCAATGGCGTTGATCGAGGCCAAGGCGGTGGTCTTCTTGGCTTTCTGGATCGCGGCGTTGCCCGCGGCGAATCCGGCACCCGCCAGCACCGCGATGATGGTGATGACGACGAGAAGCTCGATGAGGGTGAAGCCCTTTGGGCGACGGACGGACGGGGTTTTCATGAGGGAATCAAGTTTGGAGGAATTCACGGCAGGACAAAAAACACGAGAAGGGATCGGCTGACAATGCCCAAACTTTCCCGCATACATGGTAAACACCTATGCCTTTTTTTCGAGGCCGCAATCTTTTTCTTTGCCCTTTGCCGTTGCGGCTCCCGCCGAGGCATCGCAAGCTCCCCGCCATGCTTGGCAATAATCTGCGAGATTCCATTCTCGATGCCCTCCGCGCCGCAAACGGCAATCCCCTTTCCAAATCCCAACTCTCCCGCGGTCTCAAGCTGCCCGGCTCGAAAGTCGGCGAACTCCGGGACGCCCTGGACCTCCTCGTCGAGGCGGGGACCATCGTAAACGGGAAAAAGGGGACCTACCTGCTGCCCGCGGCGGCGGCCGCGAAGCCGAAGGACCAGCTCAGCGGTGTTCTCAAGTTTCACCCGAAGGGCCACGCCTTCTTTTTCCCGGATATCACGGACGAGCACAATCTGGCCTCCGGGATCGATTTCACGCTCCATTCCCGCATTTACGTCGACCGGCGCCACGTCGGCACGTCGCTGGACGGGGACAAGGTGGCCGTTTCCATCTTGAAGCAGGTGGCGCGTCCGTTCCGGACCCGCGGCGAGTTCACCCCGGACCCGTCCGATGAAATGCGCGGCAAGGTGGACGAGATCCTCGCCCGCCGGTCCGGCCGGCTGGTCGGGGTTTTCCGCAAGAAGGGTAATTTCGGCTGGATCGATTGCGACGACAAGGCGGTCGAAGGCCGGGTGGATGTGATTGGCGACACCACGGCCGAGCCCGGCCAGCTCGTCGTCGTCGATCTGGAGGCTTGGGAAGACCGTAACCACGACCCGCGAGGCCGCGTGATCGAGGTGCTCGGTTGGCCCGGCGACCCCGGGGTGGACATCATTTCGGTGATCCACCGTTTCGGCCTGCACACGGCTTTCCCGGAAGAGGTTCTTGCGGAGGCCCGTGCCGTGCCGGAGGACCCGGAGCCATCGGAGATCGCCCGGCGGAAGGATTGGCGGGACAAGCTGGTCATCACGATCGACCCCGCGGACGCGAAGGACCACGACGACGCCATCTGGCTTGAGAAGACGCCGAAGGGCTGGAAGCTCGCGGTCCACATCGCGGACGTCTCCCACTACATCAAGCCCGGCAGCCCGATGGACAAGGAAGCGGTGGAACGCGGCAACTCCACTTACCTGGTGGACCGCGTGCTGCCGATGTTGCCCACTGAACTGAGCAACGGCATTTGCTCGCTGAAGCCCAACGTGGACCGCCTGACGAAATGCGCGCTGATGGACATTTCCCACGAGGGGGAGATCGTGAAGGCCACTTTCATCGATGCTGTCATCCACAGCCGCGCGAAGCTTTCCTACGAGCAGGCCCAGGAAATCCTGGATGGCAAGCCCGCTCCGGAGGGTTCCGATCCCACGCTGGCACCCATGGTCAAGGAAGGCTGGAACCTCGCTTCCACGATGCGCCGCCGCCGCTTCGAGCAAGGCGCGCTGGATCTGGAGATGCCGGAGATCAAGGTGCGGCTGGATGAACAGGGCCGTGCGAAGTCGGCCGATCCGGTGGTCCACACGGAGAGCCACCAGTTGGTGGAGGAATGCATGCTCGCCGCGAACGAGGCGGTGGCAAAAGTCCTGCGCGAGCGCATGAAGCCCGCGATTTACCGCATCCACGAGGATCCCGATCCGTCGCGCCTGATGGATTACACGGAGACCGCGAAGGCGCACGGCTATCGTCCCGGCGATCTAACGAACCGGGCGCACATCCAGAAGCTGCTGGATGAATCCAAGGGCTCGCCCGAGGAGCACGTGATCAAGCTCGGGTTGCTCAAGAGCCTGAAGCGGGCGGCCTATTCCGGCGAGCCGCTGGGCCACTACGGCCTCGCGAAGACGGACTATTGCCATTTCACGAGTCCTATCCGCCGTTACGCGGATCTCATCGTCCACCGCGCGTTGCAGGGATTGTTGGCGAATCCGCCGAAGCCGCTGGACAAGACCCCGCCGCAGGGCGAGCTGCGCGAGATCGCCCGCCATATTTCGGATACCGAACGGACTTCGTCGGATGCGGAGAACGAGACCAAGCAGCTCAAGATGCTGGAGTATCTCGACCGCGTCGCGAAGGAGGATGGGGAAGTGGTCTTCGACGGGTTGATCACCGACGTGCGGCCGATGGGGCTGATGGTGGAGATTCCGGACATGGGTGTGCGCGGGGTGGTGAAGCGCGAGGAACTGCCACCGGGGCGCTGGCGCTTCGAGGCGCACCGCATGGCGTGGATCTCGATGGACGGAAAGGTCATCCAGCTGGGAATGCGCATTCCGCTGCGGGTGACGAACATCGATTTCGACAAGCGCTTCGTGGATTTTGCCGTCGCGGGCAAGCCGACCACGGAGGGTACGCATGTCGCGCGGAAGAATCCAATGGCCGCGAAGAAGCCCGGCAAGCCGCATGCGAAGCCACACACCAAGCCGGCGGGCAAGGTGGGGCCGGCGGCGAAGAGTTCACCTCCGGGGCGGTACGCCGCGCCGAAGGACAGGTCGGCAGGGGCGCGGGAGAAGCCGAAGCGGCGGAAGAGGCGTTAGGCCGGCCACCCCGGTTCTTCTAACAAACGAGCGGCCCGGTCATCGTGACCGCAGCCGGACAAATTACCGTGGCAGAAGGTCACCTTTTCGTCGGCGTTTTCGAAGACTTTGAAGGAGGGGGTTATCGGGAAATGGAACCGGACTCCAAGGCTGCGAAGATCGCGTCCGGATTCTGATAGTCAGCGAAGACCCGGCGAGCGCCCTCGGCCCGCAGCCGGTCGACCTTGTCCGGGCCGTTGGCGATGCCGATGAAGGAAAAACCGAGGTTGCGCGAGGCGCGTCCGTCCCACACGCCGTCCCCCACATAGATGACGGAGTCGAATGAATCACGCCCGTGATGCAGTAGGGCCCGGGCCAAGGATGCCTCCATGATGGCCTCGCGGGAATGGGCATCGTCGGAAAACGCCGCTGGGAGGTTGGGGATATCGAAGCCCGCACCGGATAACTTGATCCTTGCCGAGCCTTCCCAAGCGCCGCTCGCGAGCGAGACCGCGGAACCGGGCCGCTCCTTCAGCTTGGCAAGGAATTCCCGTGCGCCCGTCACCGGGCGGAAGGGTTGATCCTTGGAGGAGCCGGTGAGCAAGGACGCGAAATGAGCTTGGAAATCCCGGACTTCCGCGACCCTTGGTGACCTCCCGTGCCGGGACTGGAAAATTTCCTCCAGGATGCCGGAGTCGGTGCAGTGAGGATAAACCGACCAATCCGTGTTGATGTCTGTCAGGCCGAAGACCTCGTGCAGGGCCCAGACATAGCAGATCTCGTCCGCGAGATCGGTCCGCGTCAGCGTGCCGTCGATGTCGAACATCACGAGATTCATGGGGCCGGTGCCGGTGAAGCCGGAATAACCGCGGCCGATGGTATCGTAGGCCGCGGGGCAAACACGGTTCCGTCCGTGTTGAAGATCATCCGCCAGACAGACATATGGGAATCGTGGTGTTCGTCGTGGATGTTCGCTGTGAACGTGACCGCAAATTTCCCATCCACCACCGCCACCTTGGGGTAGATGTCGCCCCCCGGGTCCGCGTTTCCGGCCGCAATTGCAGGTGACAGAGCCGCCGCCACTCCCAGGAAACACCCAGCCCGGTTCCAAGCCCGAGTGATCCTGTCGGTGGCTGTCTTCATGGCAGCGACCCATACGAAACTTTCGCCGGATCAAGCCAGCAGAAACCGGCCGATGCCTGGACAAGGCGGTTCGCGTTCGCCATCCCCGGGCTGGGGGATTCAACGCCGTTGGTGTTGGGACGATGCGGATTCCGATGGAGAAGGGGGCTTGGCAGTGGAGCCGCTCTAACAAATGACCGGGGGTGGCAAACCCGCCCCGGGTACGGAACCACGTTGTGGTCCGGGATTTTTCGGGGGCGCAACCCGGGGTAGGCGCTCGCGTTGCTCGCGCCAACCCCGGGCTGGAGGATTCAACGCCGTTGGCGTTGGGAGACGATGTGCTTGGGCCAACCTTCGAATGGAGGGATCAACGCCGTTGGCGTAGGGAGACGAGGCTCCCATCCTAACATCCGGTTCGGATCAGCTGGCGCTTTTGACGGCGACCCGTGCTTCGGCGGCGGCGAGGGTGGAGAGGATGTCCTCGGAGGTGGCGGCGGTTCTGAGGGAGTCGAGGGTGCCTCCTTGCAGGGTTCTGGCGAGGCGGGCCAAGCCATGGAGGTGCGAGCGGTCATCGGGAGCGCAAAGGAGGAAGAACAGGGAGGTGCCTTCGCCGTCTTCCGCGCCGAAATCGACCGGGGTGGCGGTGCGGAGGAAGCAGAGGAATTGGCGCTCGATGACCGAGGGAATCGGCCGGCGCGGGTGGCAGAGGGCGACGCCGCCGGGCATGCCAGTGCTGCAGAGTGATTCGCGGTCGACGAGCGATGCCAGAAGGTGGTCCCTGTCGAACAACTGGCCCGTTGCTTCCGCCAGGGTTGCGATGGCCTTGAGGACTTCTTCCTTGGTGGAGGCCTTGACGTCGAGTGCGATGCCCTTGAGTGGCAGACGCGAGGTGAGACGGTCGGTCCGAGTGGTGCGGAAGGTACCGTCGGCGAGAAGGGAGGACTCGAGCTTATCTTCGAGTTCGGTCACGCGGGCCTTGTCGAGGGTCTGGATTTTCTGCTCCAGCCAGTCCACGACATCGTCGCGGCGGAAGCGCCACTGGCCGTCGATCTCAAAGCCGGGCAAGTGTTCGCCGCGCACGAGGCCCTCGATGAAGCGGGTGGACCAGCCCAGGTAGGTGGCGAGTTGTCCGATGGAGATATACTCCTGTTGGCCAAGGTTCACGGTTTCGGATGGGGTGCTCATGGTCTTGCGATGTGGGATGCTGGAACGGGTGGAATGAGATGGTTTTCGGATATGGGTGCGCGATGCACGGGGCCGCCGGTCAGGAAGCTAGAAAGGATGGACGCGGGTCAGATGAAGGAAGCACGGTTTTGTTCAATCGCCACCTTCTTCATGCGGGTGATTCCGCGCCCATCCTTATTTGATTCTCTCTTCGCTGAAACCCGTCGGTTAGAAATACAGGCGGATGCCGGTGAGGAGGGTCACGCCATCGTAGGCCGTGCCCGCGTCGCTTTCCAAGCGGGACCATTCGGCACCGGCCATCAGCTTCAGCTTGTCGCCGTAGATGAAGTACTGGATGCCGCCGTAGAAGGCGTTGTAAGTGTCGCCGAGGTTGCCGCCGGCCGCCACCGGTTTTTCGTAGCGGGTTTGTCCGACCACTCCGAAGTCCCCGTTGCTGTGGGCGAAGGAGTAGCGGCCCACGAGTTGGAGTTTCTTCGAAATGATGTCGTAGGTGGGCTCGATGAAGAAGCCGAAGACGTCGCTGTTCGTGCCATCTCCGCCGGTGGCGTAGTAGGCTTCCAGGACGACGCTGAGGTCACCTTCCTTCACCCAGAAGGTGCTGGCGAAGATGTCGTCATACTTGTTGAGGACGAGGTCGGTGGCGTCGCGGTCGCTGTGGAGCCAGTCGAAGCGGAAGTCCGCCTTGTCGAGGCAGAGGAGTTTCTTGAAATCATAGCCACCGCCGAGGGAGACGGAGACACCGCCGCTCATGTCGCCAAATTCACCTTCGCCGAAGGATCCGGTCCCACCGGTGCCGTTGGGCGTGTCATTCGAATAGACGCCACCGCGCCAGAGCCACTCGCCGGTGGTGCCCTCCACGGTGAACGAGGTGGCGCGGTTGATGCCGAGTTGGTTGAAGATCTGGGAGCGCTCGAAGGTGGGCATGTTGTTGGACGATTCCAACCAGTCGTATTGCCCGATGAGTGGTTTCGTGCGGCCCGCGGTGAAGCTGATCCATTTCGCGGGTTTGTAGCGGACGTAGGCATCGACCAGTCCGTCGTAGAGGTCGTCGAAACCATCGTTGCTTTGGAAATCCACGCGGAGTTCCACTTCCTTTTCGAAGAATTTCGCGTCGAAACCGAAGCGGGAGCGGCGGTCCTCCCAGTTGCTCTGGCTGCCCGAGTCGGCGTCCACGTCCCAGTATTGGCCTTGATAGCGGCCGCGGAGCTTGAACTCTTCCAGGATGGGATTGCTGTCGTCCTTGTAGAGGGTCGCCAGGTCCCAGATGGGGTCGAGGGCTTCGGCGACGGGATCCTCCGCGGCAATTGCCGCGAGCGGCATGCCAGCCAGGAGCGCCAGGACGGTGGTGCGGGCGATTTGGAAAGCTGGCACCGGAGTGTCGCGTCTTTCCCGTGGACGGGTGTGAGTGCGGTTGTTTTTCATGGTTATGTGTCTGGGTTGGGAGATGGGGCCACCCGTGTTCGGGTAGGTTTGGCGTGCCGGTAGGGCGGGGAATCGGGACGGGTAGCGTCGGCGGGAAGGCTATCGCTTGCCGTTCGGAGCTTCCGTGCGGGTCGCGACGAAGCGCGTCTTTTCGACGCTCTCCACCTGGGTGACGCGGCCGTCGTGCACGGTAATCTGCACGGAGCCGAACCGCAGGTTCGCAACGTTCTGGCGGACGACTTCAAGCCAATCGGCCGAAGATCCGTCCGTTGGGGATTGGTCAGGGGTGGTCGAGGTCATGTCGGTCAAGCGTGCGGATTCAGAAAGGTGCATTCAGTAATCTCGACCACTAGGTATGGATTAGATTGGGGATTGCCAAGGAAAATGTTCGGGTCCGTAAAACTTGCAGGGGATGGGGATTTGTGCGCTTTAATTAAATTCCGGTGTAATCTCCTCTAATTGATCCACTTTCGAAAAATCTTTGGCGTGATCCGACCCTGTTCCTCCTTGTCATCCGTGGCTGTATTTCCGAGCTTATGGATTCCATGTTCTTGCTCCGGATTCCGCTCGTTGCCGTCTGCCTGCTGCCCTCCCTCCTGTGCGCCCACCAAGAGGCGGGCATTCCGCCGGGGTATGAGCCCAAGGCTGCCGTCCGCACGGGCAGCGGTGCCTGGGCCTTTGAAGCCGTCCCCAAATGGGGCGAGCTGCCGGATGGGAAGATCATCGGTCCCACCCATGGCGGCGTGGTTGTCGATGATGAGACGGGTCTGATCTACGTTTCGACGGATTCCGAAATGTCCGTGATCGTCTATCAGCCCGATGGCAAATTCGTGCGCGCCATCGCGCCGGCGTGCCGCGGTTTCCACGCGCTGGCGATCCGGCATGAGGGAGGCAAGGCGGTGATCTACGGCGCGCAGCTCAACAGCAACCAGCCGCCGCTGCGGGTTTGCAAGATCGATACGGAGGGCAAGCTACTGCTGGAGATTCCCAACGCCGCCACCGCGGAGATTCCGGGTGGCTGGAGCGGTCTCACGGGAGTGACGGTGGCACCGGACGGCGCGATTTTCGCCTCGATGGGCTATGGCTCGAACATCATCCACAAGTTTGACGCCAGCGGGAAGCACTTGAAATCCTTCGGCAGCAAGGGAGCGGATGAGAGGCAATTCAACACGCCGCACGGGCTGGCGATCGATACCCGGTTTGGTGAGCCGCGCCTGCTGGTCGCGGACCGCGAGAAACGCCGGCTGGTCCACCTGGATCTGGAAGGCGCGTGGATCGGGGTGCATGCCACCGATTTGCGGCGTCCTTGCGCGGTGAGTTTCCATGGCGACTTCCTGGCCGTTGCGGAACTCGAATCACGCGTGGCGATCCTCGACAAAACGGGTGCCCTGGTGACGGTTCTTGGTGATAATCCGGACCAAGGGCAGTGGGCGAATTTCAACGTGCCGCCGGAGGCCATGCGGACGGGTATTTTCACCGCGCCGCATGGGTTGAGCTTCGACAAGGCGGGCAACCTTTATGTCCAGGATTGGAACAAGACCGGCCGCATCACGAAGCTGGTGAAGCGGTGAGGCTTGTCATTCCCGGCGATTGCCACCGAGCGCCATCATGAGGAAGTAAACGAACTGTGCGATCGAGCCGATGGCGGCGGCGACGTAGGTCATGGCGGCCCAGAAGAGGGCGTTCTTGGCGCGGTCATGCTCGATGCTGGAGGCGATGCCGCTGGATTCCATCCAGACCAGTGCCCTGCGGCTGGCGTCGAATTCCACCGGCAGTGTCACGATCGAGAACAGAGTGGTGATGCCGAACAACACCACCCAGGCCCACAGCAGGGCGGGTGTGTGGAAGAAACCGATACCGATGAAGCTGGCGATCATCAGATAGTTCAGCAAGTTGCTGGAGAACTGCACGGCGGGCACCATCTTCGAGCGCATCGTCAGCCAGGTGTAGGCCTGCTGGTGCTGCACCGCGTGTCCGCACTCGTGGGCGGCGACCGCGGCGGCAGCGACATTGTTCATGTGATAGACGGATTCGCTGAGGTTCACCGTCTTTTTCATCGGGTCGTAGTGGTCCGTGAGTTGCCCCGGAGTGCTGATTACCTGCACGTCGGTGATGCCGCTCTGGCGCAACATCGCCTCGGCCACCTCGCGGCCGGTCATGCGGATGGGAATTTGGGAATACTGCGCGAAGCGGCGCTTGAGCGTGCCGCCTATGATGAAGCTCGCCAGCAATGAGGCCCCGATGATCAGGATGTAGGTCATCGAGAAGCCACCGGGCGCGGCGGGCATGATTTGGGCAATCGCTGGGAGAACGAGATTCATGGCGGTATCATAGGTAGATGGCCGTTTTCCGCAACGTTCATGCGGTTGGAAAAATCAAGGGATTTTCCAATGCCTCAGAGGTTCTTCACCCGCAGTGTCACCTTCTGGACCTCGCCGGTTGCAGGATCCGTGGCGGTGATGACGTGGGTTCCGGCGGTGAGATGGATCACCGGCTCCGGCTGGCCCGGCTCGATGCGCAAGGTGTCGGAATGCCAGATCGCGGTGCCGGGAAGATTTGTCACGGGCCGCAAGCGGTCGGAGCCGGAGGGGATTTCGGGATCGAGGAGGAAGATCGCGTTGT
>CAXTTX010000171.1:0-3478 GCA_964247045.1 uncultured Verrucomicrobiales bacterium
TTCGGCGAGGATCTCGCCGCGCGCGAGGTCGTGGGCCTCGTTCTCGCTTGCGCCCTCATCGTCTGGACCGTCGTCTAACCGTAGCTGGGACGTCCCGTCCCAGTCCGTTTGAGGGACGTCTCGTCCCGTTCTTCCTCTTCTCCGTGGCTGGGGCGTCTTTCCCCGGTCCGTTGCCGCGGGGTCCCGCCCCGGTTCTTCCTCTCCTCCTCCTCTTCTCTTATCTCTTCAAGTCTTGTGTCTTACGTCTCCAACAAGGCCCTCACCATCGCCACGTCCATTTTCTTCGAAACATCCGCATCCGCCAGAATCCCCGCCGCCAGTTTTCCCTTCTCCTGCTGCAACTTGTGGATCCGCTCCTCCACCGTCTCCTGGCACAACAGCTTGTGCACGAACACCGGCTTGTCCTGCCCGATCCGATACGCCCGGTCCGTCGCCTGTGCCTCGGCCGCCGGGTTCCACCACGGATCGTAGTGGATCACCGTGTCCGCTGCTGTTAGATTGAGCCCGGTCCCCCCCGCTTTCAGCGAGATCAAGAACAGCGGTGCCTTCCCCGATTGGAAATCCTCCACCAGCTTCCCGCGGTCCTTCGAGGCACCCGTCAGCTTCAAATAGGGAATCTTCTCCTTCAACAGGTGCGCCTCGATCAGCGCCAGCATCGTCGTGAACTGCGAGAACAACAAAATCCGCCGTCCCTCCTCGATCAACACCTCCAGCAACTCCGTCAGGAAATCCAGCTTCGCAGACTCGTGCACCTCGTGCTCGTAATCCTCCGGTAACAAATCCGGATGGCAACAGATCTGCCGCAGCTTCAGCAGCGCGTCCAGGAACACGATCTGCGACTGCTCCATCCCCCGCGCCGCGATCGCCTCGCGCACCCGCTTGTTCATCGTCGCCCGCACCGTCTCGTAAAGATCCTTCTGCCCCGTGTTCAGCTCGATCAAATGAACGAGCTCCGTCTTCGGTGGCAATTCCTTCGCCACCTGGTCCTTCGTCCGCCGTAGGATCAGCGGGGCCACCCGCTGCTTCAGCACTGCGTTCCGCTCCACGTCGCCATCCTTCTCGATCGGGTTCCGGAACCGCTTGTTGAAAGCGTCCTCCGTGCCCAGGAATCCCGGCACCAGGAAATTCATCAGGCTCCACAACTCGCCCAGATGGTTCTCGATCGGCGTTCCTGATAGACACAGCCGGTGCCTTGCATCCAGCTTGCAAGCCGCCTGTGCCATCTTGGACCGCGGGTTCTTGATATATTGCGCCTCATCCAGCACCACCAGGTGGAAGGGCACGCCCGCCAGCTTGTCCACATCGCGCTGCAACAGCGCGAACGACGTCAGCACGATGTCCGCATGCGGGATCGACCGGAAATACTTCTTCCGCTCGGGCCCGTTCAGCACCAGCACCCGCAGTTCCGGCGTGAACTTCGTCGCCTCCGCCCGCCAGTTCGGAATCACCGAGGTCGGTGCCACCACCAGCGTCGGCAACCCGCGCGAGTGCCCCGTCTTCTTCTCCGTTAGAACATGCGCCAGCGTTTGCAGCGTCTTGCCCAACCCCATGTCATCCGCCAGCACCCCATGCAATCCATGCCGCGCCAGGAACTGCATCCAGTGGAATCCATCCTGTTGGTAATCCCGCAGCGTCGCCCGCAATCCCTCGGCCATCGGCACCTTCTCGATGCCCGTGAAATCCTTGATTTTCGTGGACAGCTCCTTCAGCTCCGCCGGGGTTTCCAATCCCAGGTCACCGAGTCCCGACAACGCCGCCGCGTCCAGCGCGTGCAAGCGCGCCTTCCCCGGAAACTTCGGATCAATCAGCGCCGCCAGATGCTGCAAGATCTTCCTCACCCGGCCGATCGGCAGCTTCAGCGCGTCCCCGTTCGGCAGCGGCGCGTAAACATGCCCGTTGTTAGGCCGGTCCAGCGTTTCTTCCAGGAAATCGTTTTCCAACAATCCCGCCAGAATCGGCAGCAGGTCATGCCGCTCTCCGCCCACGTCGAAACCCACCGAAAGGCTGAACCACCCGCCATCACCGGGAGAGAGCTTGCTTTCCCACTTCCCGGGATCCGCCTTATGAACACGGTGTCCCACGTTGTCCGCCACCGTCACCGCCCATCCCTGTTCCTCCAGCCGTTGCACCATCTCCCCGCGGAACTGGTGCCAGAACGCGTCCGTCGCCACCCGGCTCGGATCCGGAAACCACCGGTCCGGCGATCCCTTCTTCACCGCGTCCTTTGCCTTCAAATTCAGCAAAAATTTCCAGGCCGTGTTCGATTGCAACGAGGACAGCCCCGTGTCGCGCAGTTGTTGCGTCGCTGCCGTCTCCGCCGCCGCGTCATGTTGCAGGATCGTCGGCTGCCCATCCCTCGTGATCGTGCTGATCCAGTCCGGCGCGCTCGCCCGCAACGGGTTACGATGTTCCTCGTAGATGACGGCCGCTTCTGCGGAAATCCAGAAATCCACCTCCGGCTGCCCCAGCGATTGCAACAGCAGCCGCGTTGCCCGGTCCACCGGCTCGCGCGTCACCCGTAGTTCGAAGCGCGGCTCCAGCCTCACCCTCGGCAGATCCGGCGGCGGGTCCTTCATCAGCTCCCGCGCCTCCGGCAGCGCCTCCTTCACCGCACCCTTCACGCCGTGGCCTTCCAGCCGCGAAACATCCCGCTCCTTCACCGTTCTTGTTAGAAGCGCCGCCGCGTGATGGCAAAAACTTCCTGTCTCGCACGAACAAAACGTCTCGAATTCCCAAGCCCCTCCCGCTTCCCACAAATTCACTTCCACCTCATCCTGTCCGACCATCCCGAACAGGCTCACCGATCCCGGCGCCGTCTCCTCCATCCGCAAGTCCCTCACCTTCCCCACCAGCGGCCTCGCCGCCCCGAGGATCTCCTCCTCGAAACGATCCCGCCACCGGGAGTTCCCCAGAAATCCAGCTATGTCCGCGCGCTCAGCCAATCGACACGCAGGGTTTCCGATCACCCCCCCGCGATCAAGCTTCGTCACGCGTCGGCGGTTGATCTTGCGGAATCGCCGTCACGCCTTTCGTGAAAACCGATATGGATAAAGCGAACGTGTCTTTGGAAAATTCGTTTTCTCCCAGTGGACCTGGGGGTCCAAGGCATACCCCACGGCGGCTCTCGTCTCCTGTTTCTCTTGCCTCAGAAGCGTGGAAAACCGCTCATCGCCGAGCACGATCAAAAGCAGCAGGCAATCGCGTTTCCATCCTTCAGCCGGTTCTCCAGCCACCTCGCGGTCGGAATTGCTGAAGAACAAGCGGACAGCGGCCTCATCACCGCGGACCGCGTGATATAACTGCCAATGACGCTCGGAACCGCTCTTGGTTGGCTCCTTTGCGAAAACCCATTCGTCGTAGCTTTTCCGGTAATTGCTTTCGAGACCTTCCGGACTTGCGGGAAAATAATGATCGTATTGCGTCCGGAACTCATGGTTTGCCCCGCAGCTCGCCAGTAACGACATGAGCGGTATCAAAA
>CAXTTX010000171.1:3488-7075 GCA_964247045.1 uncultured Verrucomicrobiales bacterium
AAGGGCTTTCGCAGTGCAACGCATTGTGTGGGGTGTGAATTACTTGGCACCGAGCCACAGCCCCTTCATCTTCTCCGCCCTCGCCAACGCGCCAGCCCCCAGGAAATTAGCGTGCCCCATCTTCCTCCGCTCCCGCGCGCGCCGCTTCCCATACAGATGCAAGTTCGCCTCACCGTCTGCAAACAAAGGAAACCAGTCCGGCGGCGTCGTCTCATCCTGCCACATATCCCCTAACAAATTCAACATCACCGCCGGCGTGTGTAACCTTGTGGATCCCAGCGGCAATCCCACCACCGCTCGCAATTGCTGTGCGAACTGCGACGTCACGCACGCGTCCAGCGTGTGGTGCCCGGAATTGTGCGGCCTCGGCGCGATCTCGTTCACCAGCAGCGTGCCGTCCTTCTTCAGGAAAAACTCCACCCCCAGGATACCCCGGTAATTCAGCGCCTCCACCACCCGCCGGGCGATTGCCGCCGCCTCCAGCGCCACCGCCGCGGACACCCGCGCCGGCACGATCGACAGGTCCAGGATGTGGTGCCGGTGCTGGTTCTCCGCCGGATCGTAAGTGACCGTCACGCCGTCCGCGCCACGCGCCGCCATTACGGAGAGTTCCTTCTCAAACGGCACCCATGCCTCCAGCACCGCCCTCGGCGCGCCAAAGGCGGCCCAGATCTTCTCCGGATCTTCATCGCCTTGCAGCTTGATCTGCCCCTTGCCGTCGTAGCCGAATGCCGCCGTCTTCAGCACCCCCGGTCCTCCCAGCTTCTTCATCGCCGCCGCCAGATCCTCCGCGCTCGCGATCACCGCATACCACGTGTGCGGGATTCCGTTCTCCTTCAGGAAATTCTTCTCCCGCTCCCGGTTTTGGCAAATGCAGATCGCGTCTGGCGAGGGGTATAGACCCGTGCACTTGGCCACCTCCTGCAGCGTCTCGCAGGGAATGTTTTCAAACTCCACCGTCGAGACCGTCACCCGGCTGCAGAAATCCTTCAGCGCTTCCGGATCATCGAATGGCAGGTCGATCACCTCGTCCGCCACTTCCACTGCCGGCGCTTCCAGCCCGCCCGTCCAGATGACCGTGCGGATGCCCATCCGCCGCGCGGCAAGGGCCAGCATCCGGCCGAGCTGGCCGCCACCGATGACTCCCACGACGCAATGCGGCGGGTGAAGGGGAAGGGAAGGGGATGACATGAAAATCAGGCGATCAATCAATCAGTCGACGGGGTCAAGCGGGGGCAGCACGGCGGCTTTCACCGTCGCCGTCTGCTTCTTGCGGAATTCCGCCAGCTGGGTGGCCAGCTCCGCGTTCTCGTTGGCCAGCATCGCCACCGCGAAGAGTGCTGCATTTGTCGCGCCAGCTTTGCCGATCGCGAAAGTCGCCGTCGGGATTCCCGCCGGCATTTGCACGATGGAGAGCAGGGAGTCAACGCCTTGCAGCGCCTTTGACTCCACCGGCACCCCCAGCACCGGGAGATCCGTGATTGCCGCCGTCATGCCTGGCAGGTGCGCCGCCCCGCCGGCCCCGGCGATGATGCACTTCAGCCCCCGTCCACGGGCGGTCTCCGCATAGGAAACCAGCTTGTCCGGCGTCCGGTGGGCACTCACCACCTCCGCTTCCCAAGCCACCCCGAAGTCGCGCAAGATGCGTGCGGCGTGCTCCATCGTCGGCCAATCCGACGTGCTTCCCATGATGATCCCGACGACCGGCGCTGCGTTCATGTTCCCAGCCTGCCGGACTCCCCGCAACCCGTCAATACGCACCTATCCCATCGTCGCCGACGAACCAACTCCCTCAACGCCAAAGGCGTTGCCTTGAAAACCGGTAGGGCTGACCGGCCCGGTCAGCCGACGAAGGGTCCACCATTTGATTCGAACCCTCACGATATGGCGCCTGACGGAGGGGGGACACTCCTGTCCCCCACCGTCGTGCTGGTCTTTACCCTCATTCCGACTTCTCGCGCCTCCCAATCCGCCCGCAAACACTCTCGTCCCCCACCATCGTGCCGGTCTTCGCTCTTATTCTCCCCCGTCCCCCCTTCAAGGCTGCACCTGCAGATCCAAACTAAACCGGAAAAACCTCGGCTCTCCCGAAACCGGCACCTCATACCGCAGCGTCGACAAATCCCCAGGCCCCGCGAAGGCGGAGCGCGTTGCCGATCCCTCCGGGCTCCACGTCGTCAGGTTCGTCGACGATTCCAGCACGCAACGCGCGTCCGTTGCCCTGCGGTCCAGCACCAGTTCCAACCGGCTCCCCGTCGCCGTGTCCTGCTTGTAGGAATTGATGTGGAACGGCTCCCCGTCAGCCACCTTCGGGTCCAGGCCCCGCGCATACTCCTCGAAATTCTTCAACCCATCCCCATCCGGATCGGCATCCGGCTCCCTTCTCGGGTCGTAGCTGGAAGGCGCGGCCGGGCCGAAGCGGATCAAGTTGAGCACCGGAAAATCCGTTCCCGTCCCAGGCCCCGCACTGATCCCCAGCGTGATCTTCCCCGTGGCATCCGGTGTCACCGGCGGCACCGCCGTCAGGGCGGTGTTCACCGCCGCGTCCGTCACCACCACCACCGGCGCACCCGCTCCCGTGAACGTGAAGGTTCCTTGGTAGTCAAATCCTCCAAGCAGTGTTCCACGCTTTGAGAGGAACGAGAAATCATAGGCCTTCGCCGGATTGAGTCCGGAAAACGTCATCCCCGCCGTCAGCGGGACATCATCCCGCAGGCAAAATTGGCTGCCCTGCGCCGCCGCTGCCAGATCCGGGATCGGCGCGATCGCATCGCTCCGGAACTGGTCGAACCCGTTCGTGAGCGTCAGCGAGGAACCCGTCAAGTTGTTGTAAATGTCGCGCAGCGTGTAAGGTGCCGTGCTGCTCGTGCTGTTAACCGTGTTCCAGCGCACCGCACCGTAGTCCGGAGCCGCGTTGGTGTTGAAATCGATCAGATGCACCCCCGGCACGCTCTTCTGGAACTTGATGAAATTGATGCAGGGAAAGCGCGATCCCGTCGTCGCAACGGCGGCAATCGTCAGCGTGATCACACCGGACGCATTCGGGGCGATCCCCGGAACCGGCGTCAGCATCGTGTTGTTTGCGGCATTCACCACCACCGTCACGGGAGCCCCGCCACCGGTGAAGGTGTAGCTGCCATTGTAGTCGAAGCCTGCCACGAGCGCCCCGCGCCGGGCGAAGAATGTGAAGTCATACTTCGCCGCCGGATCCAGCCCGCCGAAGCTGATCGCACCCATCAGCGGATTGTCATCCCGCAACGCGAACTGGCTGACCTGCGCGGCCGCCGGGTAACCGGTCAATGGCGACCCGTTGTCATTCCGCGTCTGGTCGAAGGAATTGGTGATCGCGACCGTGTAGGTGGACAAGTGGTTGGCCGTGTCGCGAAGTGCAAGGGGAGTGGTGATGCCCGGGCTGGTCACCGTGTTCCAGATCTGTCCGCCGTAGTCCGGCGTCGCGGCGTTATCAAAGTCCACCAGATAGATTCCTTCCTCCGGCGCCGGCGGATAGTGGCCATTGATCCAAGTCTGGTAAGACAGGGAATTCAGCCCGGAAGGAGTGACGAACGCCACGTTGCTGTAATCCTCCT
>CAXTTX010000171.1:7085-10365 GCA_964247045.1 uncultured Verrucomicrobiales bacterium
GTGTAAGTGGCCGCTCCCGCCGTGTGGTCGCTCCAGGTGAGACTCGCGGTACCCGTCTTGTAAGAGGCTGCGGATAGCCCGTCCGGCGGCGTCATCGCGATCCCGGTGGTGAAGCTGGACGTTTGCAGCGTCAGCCAGGACAGGCTCTGCGCCCGGTTGGCCAGCTTGGTTCCCTGGACGGGAGCGGAATCATCCAGCGTCGCGAGGATGTCCAGGCTCGCCTGTTGGAGCGCACCGTTGCTCTGCGCCAGCGCCTCTTCTTCCGTCCACGCCGCCCGGTAGACCGCCACATCCTGATAGTCCGCTTCCAGCGGTGCCGCCACTCTTCCGGCAATGCTTCCCGGCCCTCCGACAACGAAGGATGGTGTGGTGATCGCGCCGTCCACGGTTGCCTTCAGTTGGCCATCGACGAAAACCAGCGTCTTGTTCGTCGCCTTGCGATGGGCAACCGCAATGTCGTGCCAAGCCCCGTTGTTCACGGTCGTTGGAATCGACGTTTCCGCTCCTGCCGGTGAAACATAAACGAGGGAATTCGGCCGAACTTCCAGTGTCGCACCGCCGGCACCCGTACCGATGGTGCCAACCGTGCCCGTTCCCGTCGAACGCATGCGGAAGGACAAGGTGAACGAGCGATACTCTTGCGCCGGCGTGTAGCCTAGCGGGGACTTGAAGCTCTCATTCTGTTGGAGACGCAGGTAGCCCGTGGTTTCACCCCAAGTGGGTGTGGTCGTTTTCCCCGTGACGATCGCTTCGAACAACGACGGCACCACCGAGGAGAAAAGTTCCAGGTGTCCTTGCGAATTCGGATGCCCGTCATCGGCGGAATAGCCCGTGGCCCAGTGGCCGTTGCCCTCGTCGATGGCTCCGAGTAAATTGACACTTGGAACATCCCAGGTGTTCAGCAGCAGGTTCATCTTCCGTACATACGAATACTGCGTCGCGTTGTACGTGTTCTGCGGGTAGCACAGGGTTACAACCGGATAGAAACCTTCCACCCGGCAGCGGCGGATGATTTCGGCAAGCCCGTTCTTGAAACTGTCGAAAACCGGCTGCGGATTGCTTGAGCCCACCAGACCTTCATTGGCAAGGGACACGCCGATCACGACAATGTCGGCTCCCGCGCGCGGCGTGGCCACATCGTTCTGGAAGCGGTTGAGCACCGCGGTCGTGTTGTCCCCGCCCACCGACGCGTTGTGTACGTTCCAAAGGAGGCGCGAATCCGGAACCACCGGCGGCGGGTTTTCCAACAGAGCCTTCATCCGGTACGCCCAGGCATCGGCTTGCGTCGCTGCTCCCGAGCCGTAGGCCACCGAAGAACCAAGGACGACGATCTCGGAGGGATTGCTGCCATACGTCATCGGGACGACATCGGCGAAAGTGTCCCCCAGCCGGAATTCATCCACGAACCCCGTTGGCGCATTCCCCTGGAACCGCACCCGGTCATACGTCAGCGCCGCGGTTCGGGTGACCGTTGCATCCGCCGTGGCGGGCTCCGTCCCGGATTGCGGATTCACATACATGCGGATCACCGCCGAGGCCGCGGAGAAATCCATCCGGCAAACCACCAGTGAGAGCCGCGTGCAATAGGCGGTGGAATTCTGCGCGTTCCCAACCTTTGGCTCCAGCCCGAGGACATAAGAAGTCCCCGTCCGCTTGCCCGTGAAAAGAACCTCGGTCGCTCCTTGGAGAAGGGACACGCCGGCATACTCGGCCGTCGGATCGACCTTGATCAGGTAGCTGAAGTAAACCGACGTCCCCGGCGTCTCCGGCGAATTGGTTAAAATGCCGAAGTTCCCGTTGTTCCCTCCTGAAAAGGCCAGCTTGTTCCCCCCGGCGGATAGATCGCCATACGTCGCACCCCCGGCGGAAACGCTCAGCCCCGAATTCACCGCCGTATACGCCGAACTGAACCCTACGGGCCCGGTCATGCCGGCCAACGCGGAATTCGCCGTATAATTGAAACTTTCCTGCGCAATGAGCGAGGCGTTCGCGCCGCTATTTCCGGCCATCAAACAAGCGGCCAGGAAGGCCAGCCCGCGCATCTTGCCCGGCCGGGTACGTGGGATTTTTGATTCCGCGCCGCGGCGGGAGAAACATGCTTTCATGGATGGGTCGGGCTTTTGAGGGTGGATGAAATGGCGGCTGTACCGGACAGGGAATCTTGGATACAAGGCTTCCGCGTTAAAGAGCCGGTGGCGGACTCTTTCGGGTTTTGGAAGCAAGATCGATGCACCATAGACCATACGGGCCTAGGCTGTCCGTCTCTTATCAACACCATCCCCCACGTCAATATTATTGTATACAATAGCTGAGCCTGCATACGATCGCTGAGGGTGGATGTATTCTTCGATCCTGAAGGGATGACCGCCTGCGAGGATGAGGGAGAATGTATGGGTCGCTCCTAAAGGCATGGGCATGTGGAGCTGAGGGAGGAGTATTCTTCGATCCTGAATGGATCAAAGATGGTAGCCCCGGGTCGAGGTCGCATTGCGACCGACCACCCGGGGTAAACACCCGCGGAATCTGGCACCCTGAAAGGGTGCCAGAAGTCGTTTGCGTCCTTCTCGCCATCCAGTTGGCCCCGCGCTTTTGCCATGATGGACCCCCCTCTCCCCATCCCCTCCCTACAATCCCTATTCCCCACATCCGACCTTCCCTCGATCCCGCCCCCACCAACCCTTTTCACCCGCCTTGCCACCCCCTCTACTTTCCTGCTATCTTCCCTCCATGCGAAAGCCCCTCCGGGTGATTTCCTTTCTCCTCCTGCTCGCAGGCCTCGCCACCGCCTGGTCCTTCCGCGCTCCCCTCGAAGAATCGTACCAAGCCTTCTTCTCCCAACTGCGTCCCGCCCTCGCCCCCAAGCCCCGGCCGGACCCCGCCACCTACGCCACCCTCACCGCCGATCTCGAAAGGTGGCGCAAGGACCTCTCCGCCCGCCACCGCCAAGCCCGCACCTCCGCCGAGCGCGCCATCGTCGAGAACGACGCCCGCCTGCTCCTCGAGCACACCCTCTCGGCCATGATGCATTGCTGGCTCGGCACCCCGTGGGACTTCAACGGCACCGCCAAGGGCCCCGGCCAGGGGAAAATCGCCTGCGGCTACTTCGTCGCCACCGTCCTCCGCGACGCCGGCTTCCAGCTCGATCGCTACCAACTCGCCCGCCAGCCCTCCGGAAACATCCTCCAGTCCTTCCTCCCGCGGGATTCCTGCGTCCTCACCGTCGGCAAGGAATACACCGCCTTCGCTTCCGACATCCAGAAGCGCGATCCCGGAATCTACG
>CAXTTX010000172.1:0-2821 GCA_964247045.1 uncultured Verrucomicrobiales bacterium
TGACTTTTATTGGCTGTGGTTGGTAGACGTGCGTCCGCTCCGGACTCAACCCCGGAGCGGACCGCACAACCACCACCGGCCAAATTCAGTCCCACCGGCCGATTCCAATTTTTGATTCAATCTTTCATTTTAAACATTTTTATACCCGTGCATCTTCCCAATCCTCAATTCTCTAGAATCGTAACACTTCTCGCGTTCGACCTCAGCGACCCGTCCTTGGACTCCATGTTCATCGCTTGGGATCACATCGCCACCCGCTACCTCAATCGCCTCGGTGCCGATCGCGCCCTGACCGGCAAGATCGAATCGATCCGGCTTCTCGCGATTCACGACGCGGTGCTCTCCATCCTCGGACCTGGCGAGGGCTTCATCTTCCGGGAATCCTCCACCGGCACCTCCCTGTCGGCGGCCTTGGCGGCCACCGCCCAGGCATCCCACGACATCCTGGCCAGCGCCTTCGATCAAGTGGCCGACCTCGCGGATCTCGACGACTCGCTTGAGGAAAGCCTCTCCCTGATTTCCGACTCGCTGGAAAAAGCCGTCGGCACCGCCACCGGTTCCGCCAGCGCCGCCGCCTTCCTGGCATCCTTCGGCCCGCTGAACGACAGAACAAGGACCGGAGCTTCCTTACAAACCGGTACCCGCCGGAACCTCTCCTTGGGCGATCGCTTGCACCCCGGCCATGACCTGGCATGGGACCGCAGCGGCCTCCGTCGCACCGCCTAAAGGCTCACGGGCATAAAACGATTTAGCCGTGGCCGGGTGGTCATGGTTCACAACCTTGGGCCGAGGTCCGCCGGACAGGAAACCGGTAGTGACTTCGGCCCAGGGTTTTTCTTTTAACAAGGAACCCTCTTCCTACGCCAACGGCGTCGAATCCTCCAGCCCGGCGGTTGGTGCGAGCGGGAACCGCGAAGCGCCTACCCCGGGGTCAGGCAGATGAAATATTCGAACCACAACGTGGTTCCGTACTTGCGGGGCAAGGGCTTCTATGGGTGTTACCTATTGGCTGAGGCCCTTGGTTGAGACGAAACCCACGTTTTGCTAGAATCCCCCCATGGCTCCTCTCCACCAAGCGGACTCCCCGGCCGAATCGCGCCCTCATGGCCGGGATCTACCCCTTTCCCACCTCACTCACCCCGGCGCGTTAACGCCAGTACCCGCCTGTTTTCAAAAGTACAGCCGTCTGTTAGGATTTTCACCCCAAAAATCTCCGGAACCCCTTGGACATCAACTCCAATTCCCCCGGGAAACCCACAGACGAAAACTGAAAATCGATGGACATTTGTGGACATTTTCCACCCCGAAAAACCCTTCCCCACCCTCAGATCTTCCCCAAAACCTCCCCGAACACCGTCAGCGTGTCATCCAGATCCGCTTCCGTATGGGCCAGCGAAATGAACCCCGTCTCATACGGCGATGGTGCCAGATAAATCCCCTTGTCCAGACACCCCCAGAAGAACTTCCGGAAAAACTCCAGGTCCTGCTTCATCACATCATCCACATTCACGATCTCCCGGTCCGTGAAGAACAGGCAGAACATCGAGCCCACGCGGTTCAAGCGGTGCGGCACCCCCTTTTCATCCAACAACTGCCTCAACCCTTTCTCAAAATGCGCTCCCAGCATGTCCAAACGTGGAAATCCCGACGGTTTCGCCAACTCCCGCAACTGCGCCAACCCCGCCGCCATCGCCAGCGGATTGCCGCTCAGCGTGCCCGCCTGATAGACCGGGCCGATCGGAGCCAGCATGTCCATCACATCCGCCCGCCCGCCGAACGCACCCACCGGCAAACCGCCGCCAATCACCTTGCCGAAGCAACTCAGGTCCGGCGTCAGATTCTCCAATCCCTGCACCCCTGCCCTGCCCAGCCGGAATCCCGTCATCACCTCGTCGAAGATCAACAGGGCCCCATATTGCTTGGTGATCGCCGACAGGTAATCCAGATACCCGGGCTTCGGAAACACCAGCCCGGCATTCGCCGGATAGGACTCCACGATGATCGCCGCGATCTCTTCCCCCCGCGCCGTGAAGAGCGCCTCCAGCGCCATCGGATCATTGTAAGGAAGGACAATCGTCTTCTCCGCGAAAGCCTTCGGAACCCCCGCCGAGTCCGGCTCGCCATGGGTCAACGCGCCCGATCCCGCAGCGACCAGCAGCGAATCGCTATGCCCGTGGTAGCAGCCATCGAACTTCACGATGTAATCCCGCTTCGTGAAACCCCGCGCCAGCCGGATGGCGGACATCGTCGCCTCCGTGCCGGAGTTGCACATCCGCACCTTCTCCACCGATGGCACCCACTCGACGATGGTGCGCGCCATCTCCACCTCGAACACGTTCGGGATGCCGAAGGAAATGCCGCTCTTCGCCACCTCATGGATCGTATTCGTGATGACCACCGGCGCGTGCCCCAGAATGTTCGGCCCCCACGACCCGATGTAGTCGATGTAGTGCTTGCCATCGATGTCCTCGATCCGGCTGCCGGCCGCTTTCCGGACAAAAAAGGGGTCGCCGCCGACGTTCCGAAAAGCCCGCACCGGCGAATTCACCCCGCCCGGGATCAGTTCCTTGGCGACGGCAAACAACTTCTGCGACAGCGGGCCTTGCGGAATCATGCAAGGAGCTTGGATCAGGAATCCGCGTCGGCCAATCGCGAAGCCGCGGGAATTTTGCCGCCAACAATGAATATCCCCTCCCCCTGCCACGTCCTAAGGAAAATCCGGGTTCCGTTCCGGCGGAATGCCATTACCTTCGTCACCATGAAACCGGGAATTCTCGCGCTCATCGCCGTTGCCGGAATCGCGTGGCTGACGGTTGTGGCG
>CAXTTX010000172.1:2831-10358 GCA_964247045.1 uncultured Verrucomicrobiales bacterium
GCCCAGCCCACCCGGCCGGAGTCGAATCGTCCCGAGCGGAAATCCCTCCTCGATTCGGACCCCGAGGTGGTCTACCTCGCGCAGACCCTGCCGAAGCCGCTCGAATTGAAGGTCATCAAGGAGGCTCCCGTCTTTTCCGACAAGGACGGTGAAACCAAGCTCGGCACGCTCAAGTCCGACCAGACCGTCCAGGTGGAGGCCATCACCGAAAAAGTCTACCGCGTCCGCGGCCAAGGCACCCGCGACGGCATCGCCGGCTGGGTCGCCCCCTGGGCCTTCTCCGGAAAGGACCCCGAATTCGTCGCCCGCCTCAAGGAACTCTATGCCCGCCAGATCCAGGTCCAGAAGCTCGTCGCCGAAAACCAGGTCGCCGTCGGCATGAACATGGACGAGGTCTCCCTCTCCCGCGGCCGGCCCACCAAGACCTCCGTCCGCAAGACCGCCACCGGCGAATCCGGTTCCTGGGAATACATCGAATACGAGGACGTGAAAAACTACGCCAACGAGGTCGATCCCCGCACCGGTGCCGTCTACCGCCGCCTCATCAGCGTCACCCGCATCGAAAAGGGCAAGACCAAGGTCGAGTTCGCCGACAACCTCGTCACCGCCATCGAGGAAAGCGAAAACCGCCAGGGCGGCGACGTCCGCATCATCGTCCCCCCTCTCGTCTTCCGCTGGTAAGCCGACATCCTCTCTATAACTCATGCGGACAAGAAGCCCTGACGGAGGGGGGACACTCCTGTCCCCCGCCATCATGCCGGTCTTCTCTGTCTGAATGCCCCACCTTCTAACCGCTCTTCCCAATTCCCGCCCTAAGGAAACGCCCTGCAAACCACCCCTTCACAAACCGTCACATCCCTGCCCGCCGAAACCGTGAAAACCCCGCGCGGCAAGTACGAAACTCTTAGTATCTCCCCGACCTCCCCCGAAACCTCCTTCGGAACCTGGAACTTCATCACCCCACGCTCATGCAGATCCAGCACCGCAAGCAGCAAAGGCGCCGCGAACGGCTGCGTCTCCAGCACCCGCGATCCCGCCCGCAGCAGCGCTTCCGCCCGGGTCTTGTATTCCGGCCGATCTAACACATCCGCCAGCTTCAGCAAATTCTCCGCCGCCACGTGGTTCGGCGATGGCTCCGCCCCATCGTAATCCTCCCGGATCACCAGCAGCGTCTCGCCACCCAACTCCGACCGCATCACATACCCCGCCCGCGATGCATCCCAGAACGATGCATCCAGCTTCTGCTGGAGTTCACCCGCCCACTCCAGCCAGCCCCCCTCCGGCGAGACCGCGTTCAACTCGATCAGTCCGGAGATCAGGAAAGCGTAATCGGCAGGAAACCCAGCAACCTCCCCTCGCCGCTCCCGAAAGGAACGGCTCAGCGTTTCCCCATCCCAAAGCTGGTTCTTCAGGAAACCGGCCGCCTGTTCCGCCGCATCCACCAAGCCCTTCCGGCCAAAGACCCGCCCACCACGGGCAAGCGCTCCAATGACTAGACCATTCCATGCGGTGACGATCTTGTCATCCCGATGCGGCATCGGCCGCTTTGCCCGCGCGGCCAGTAGCGTTTCCTTCGCGGTCGCAAGCCGCTCGCGGACTTCATCCTCCGTGCAGTCGAACATCATCGCCAGGTCCGCATCCCGCGTCGCCCGGAACAAGGTGTTCTGGTTCTCCAGCTCCCCATGAGGATCACTCTCCGGCCGGGCGTTGCCATTCGCCTCCACCCCATACGCGGCGGAGAAAATAGCCGCATCGCGCGCGCCTAACATCCCTGAAATATCCTTCGCCTCCCACGTCCAATAAGCTCCCTCCCGCTTGTCACCCGAGTCCAGCGACGGCAGGCTGTCCGCATCCTCCGCCGCGTGGAAGGCACCGTGGCTGGCCCGCATGTCGCGAAGCAGATAGCGGAAGATCCCCTCCGCCACCTCCCGGAACCACGGATCGCCGGAAATCTGCCAACCATCGAGATACGCCATCGCAAGCTGCGCCTGGTCATAGAGCATCTTCTCGTAGTGCGGCACATGCCAATAGCGGTCCACCGAGTATCGATGGAAACCACCGCCCAGATGATCATGCATCCCTCCCGCCGCCATTGTCCGCAATGTGCGCTCGCTCATTTCCCAAGCCATCTTCCCTTCCTCGCCCTCCGCACCGAATCTCTCTCGGAGCTGCGTCAGCGCGCGGATGATCGTCGGCCGCGGAAACTTCGGCGCCCCACCGAAGCCACCCCACTCCGGATCGAACATCGCCTCGCAACGGTCCAGGTAGTCGCCGAAAACCTTCGTTGCAGGCAACCCGCGCACCGGCGCCTCGGCGGATGCCTCGATCTGCAAGTGATCCATCAGCCGCTCCGCGCTTGCCTCCATCTTCGCCCGGTCGTCCCGCCACAGGCGCCCGATCTCATGGCAGACCCGCGTGAACCCGGCCCGGCCGCCCTTGTCCTCCGGCGGGAAATAAGTCCCGCCCACCACCGGCTTGCCTTCCGGTGTCAACCACACGCTCATCGGCCAGCCTCCCTGCCCCGTTGTCGCTTGCACAAACGCCATGTAGGTCGCATCGATATCCGGCCGCTCCTCGCGGTCCACCTTCACGTTCACGAAGTGGTGATTCATCACCGCCGCCACCCGCTCGTTCTCAAAACTCTCCCGTTCCATCACATGACACCAGTGGCATGTCGAATAACCCACCGATAAAAATACCAGCTTGCCCTCCTCCTTCGCCCGCTCGAATGCCGCATCCCCCCACGGTTGCCACTCCACCGGGTTGTGGGCGTGCTGCAGAAGGTAAGGAGAAGTCTCGTGGATCAGGGTGTTTGGCATCTTGAACCAAGCTAGCCCGATCGGACAGGGTGTCCAGAAGCACGGTCGGACGAAGACAGTTCACCGCCATTCACCCGCCCGTGGCCGCCATGAAAACCCGGATGAAACTGCGGATCATGTCCGGGTGAATCTCCAGATCCAACTCACTCCAGGGCCGGTGAAGAAGATCGCTGAAGGCCGGTGGAATTTCGTCCCTGGTGGGATCGATTTCCCGGAACGCCATCGACCACTCGGGAAAGTCCCTGGCTTCAATGGGCTCCTGGACAACCGCCACGACGCGTTGGTGGCGGGGATCGTTCCGGATCGATTCAAAAACCGCCTTCACCTTATCCTCTTCGCCCTCGAGAACCTGCATGAAACTGCCACCCTTGTAGATCAATAGCCCGGTGATGCCTACCCGCGTGTTTTTCTCCCTGCTCTGTTCCAAGAGTTCCTCCAATCCCTGCCGGGTGAAGCGGGATGTTTCGACGCTAACGTAAATGATGCGGAACACGGGATGGTGAGGTTGCCACGGGTCTCGCACCGGCTGCAATCAAAGATTGGAACGAATCTGCCCGGACTCACTCGATCGTGGTCACGCTGCCGTTGACCTCAATCGTCCTCTTGAGCTGGAAGCTCACGGCGGCAAGCAACTCGGGTGCCCCGCCGTTGAACGGAGTGATGGTAAGCACTTCCAGGGTGTAAATACCATCGGCATCAAGGAGTGACTCCAGTTCGGACAGCGCCAGTTGCGCGTTCTGCGGCTGGTAGGTGTTGTAGGAAACCACCGTGGAAGGCAGCGTCTTGCCGATCGTGCCCGTTGCTTGCGTGCCTGCATAAACCTGTGCGTAGGTCACGCTCTTCGGGTAGATGTCCTTCACGGAGATCGAACCCAGCTTCGGAGCTTCCATGTATTTCTTCCCGGCCTCGATGTTCGAGATGGTGGCCGTGGCCACCGGCCAAACCTGCACCGTGCCTTTCGCCAGTTCCGCCTGCGGCGCGTTGATATCGGGGTGGAGATAAACGATGAACGATTCCTCGCCCGAAACTTTTGTCGGCGTCTCGGATGGCAGGCGTTGGAGAACGGCGTTGTCCGTATAGGTGCCATTGTTGCGGAACGTGTAGGAGTCCGCGTATTCACCCGAAGTGCCATCTACCGCATAGGTGGTCGGGCTGTAGCCCTTGTAGTTCCGCCCCACGCGCACGCTTGTTGTCGCGGCGGAACCGGAAGCGAGAAGGCCGTTGATCGTCAACCGCACGCCGTAGGGCTGATCCGCGCGGGTGCGCGGTGGCGAATAAGGATCAGCCGAAAGGATCTGCACGCTCGCGGTCGGCAGGAAGGTCCCCACGGCCTTCTCATCCAGCTTCTCAAGCGTCTGGACGTTGTTGGTGCCGGTAACGGTGGCGTAGAGCTGGAACACCGCCGTCTCCGCCGCGAGAGGCTTGGAAATGACCTGCCCCTGGTCGTTCGAGATAGCCATGTCGTAGATGACATTGCTCCCATTGACGGTTTGGATCTGGCGGATGAAATCTCCTGCGGAGGCAACCGCCATCGCACAGACCCACGGGATGAGGAAACGTGCTTTCATCACCGGCTTGCCGTTTCGGTTTGGGTTGGCAGCGCGCTCTTCGCGACGCTGATCGGACTGCCCGCATGGATGGCGACGATGATTAGCCCGGACTTCCGGGCCGCATCAAACGACTTCACGTCGATCTGCTTCTTGCCTGAACATTCATCCATCGTCACTTCCCTGACACTCACGAGTCCCCGGTAGCGCGCGGAAAATTCCGGCCAAGGCAGGAAACGCCCCACAGCCTTGGGCAGCACGTTCGCCTTCAAGCGCTCCGGCACGAGCAGGATCGATCCCTTCGGCAGAAGGGTCACGTAGCCATCCATGCCGATGAATTCCGAATACTCCATCAGGTCCCAGCCTTTGGACTTCTGCTCCTCGGTGACAAAGCCGCTGAATTTCTCCGTGGCGCGGCGGCGCTTCAGTTCAGCATCGGATACCGCCTTCGCCACCGGTGGCTTCACGACCTCCGGCATGTATTCGATGCCATACCCCCCTGCGGAAGGAGTCTGGGCAAGGCCTTGAAGCGCGGAAAATAGACACGCGAGGGTGCCGCTAAGGATAATTTTGGTTCTCATGGTTTCCGGGGGAGGAAGTAAAATCGGGACGCCTGACGGGTCAGGTGCCGGAGAGGAATACCACCTCTCCATTCGGATCGTAGCCGGTGAAGGGTGGCGTCGCCGCCGTACCTCCGGTCCGGTTGATCTTGAAGCTCACGGGAGTCACGTCGCCGCGCAGCACCGCGGCACTCGTGACCGTGAGCGCGCCGGTGGTCTTCGGCGGGCTGGTGAGATACTCACCGACCACGTAGAAGAAGCCGCTCGGGTTGCGGTTCGGGATCGCGCTGTCCTGGCTGCCCGCGAGATGGAAAACCAGCGTCACTTCCGGATAGCCAAACTTGGTGGTGGTATCCCAGGTCTCCCCGTAGAGACGGACCGGACCACTGGTGGCACCGGGACGATCGCCGGTGACCGAGAGACGCTTCGGATAGAACTGCGCCCAGTTCACCTGGAGCTTCACGTGTGAGGAGATGGGCACATTCGCGCCGAGTCCGCCGATCCACCAACCCTGGCGGAATTTTTTCTGCGGATCGTTCGGGTCCGGGAACGCGCCGTCGCATTGGTCGCCTAGCGTGATGATCCCGGCGACGCCGAAGATCTTATAGCCATACGGCCGGCCGGCATAGCTGCCGATGCCTTGGCCGTGCGAGTCCAGGAGAATGGTGGAATTGCCGAGATGGGGGGCCCAGCAGCGGACATTCGCTCCCGTGCCACCCTTGGAGAGGGGGGCGAACGCGAGTGCCAGGGGGAGGCATAACAGGAATTTCAGGTTCATGTTCAGGGGGGTCGGTTTCGGATATCGCGCCCCCCGGTTCGGGAATCGGGCCAGTCCAGTTGCCGTTTCGGCACTGATCTGGCCCATTGATAGCCCGGCTTCCGGCCATGCGAAAATACGTGATCGCGTGCAGGAGCCCGGAAAACCAATATTCCACAAGGGTTTCCGGCGTTTTTCCAGCAGGATCTAACAAACCAAATCGGAACAACCCGCCTACCCCAACCCCCTTGAGTTCAACACTTTTCACCTAGGTGAGAACCCTAGGAAATACTCAAGAAATCCCGACCTTCATCATGAACTTTATGTTAGATAAAAAATTTCAAAATCCCCACCCCGTGTGACAATTCAGCCATATTTGAAAGGTTTTTACCGCCTGTTCCTGCGTGGATTCCGGATCACTTGGCGAAAAGCGGTCGACTCAATTCCCGGCGGCGACGATCTCCCGGATGGATTCATGGCCATCCCGGACACCTTCTTCCCTCACCCACTCCGGACAAGCGTTCCGCCCGACGAGGAGCCCGTGGGAATCTTCGCGCCAACGATACAAGCGAGCCCTGAAAGTATTGCCTGGGCATCCTCCTCGCGCACCACGAGCGCCAGGGCACCTATGACCTACGGAACGATTCGCCATCAGGCGGGTAGGAAGGCGGATTAATTTCCAAAATAGGCATCGGGCCGCATCACAGCGACAAGGATCGAATTTGTCTTGGTTCAATTGCATCCACGGTGTGGTGGCCCCGGGATACCTTGCAGGTCCTCGAACAGGACGGCTTGAACATGCCTATTGCACAACGCAGTTTGATCCCAAGCGAATGGAACAGCCACAGGATCACTTCTCGGCAATCGCCGCCCGCTACTCCCGGAGCCGTATTGGCTATCCCCCGGAGCTCTTCCAATTTCTCGCGGACCAATGCCCTGCCCACGACCTCGCGTGGGACTGTGCCACGGGATCGGGCCAGGCGGCGGTGGATCTGGCCCGGCACTTTTCCGCAGTGGTAGCCACCGATATCAGCAGCGAACTGCTGGCACTGGCACCCGTCCACCCGGCAATCGCCTGGAGGGTGGCACCGGCTGAAGCGCCGGAGATCGGGACCGGCCAGGTGGATCTCATCACCATCGCACAGGCGATCCACTGGTTTGATCTGGAACGCTTTCGGGAAGTGGTCCTCCGTGTGCTTAAACCCGGGGGCGTGATGGCGTTCTGGGGTTACAACTGACCCGTGGTTTCACCTGACATCGACCCGCTGTTGGAGGAGCTGAAATTGACCCTCGCGCCCCACTGGCCGGAACGCAGCAACATTCTTCACGAATGCTACCAAGCCGTGCGGCCGCCCATGGAACCCTTGTCCGCACCCGATTTCGTGGCGATCGCACGATGGCGGGCGGAGGACTACCTCGCGCACCTACGATCCTGGTCGGCCGTGCGCTATTTCGAGGAAAAGACCGGGCAAGATCCCGTCAAGCTGCTAGAGAAGCCGTTGAGAGAAGCTTGGAACGAAGAGCTCATGGGCGTGGCGTGGGCCCTCGTGTTCAAGGCCTATCGCAGGGCATGATTTCCTGAACTGAAAGTTAGGATGCCCCTTCCCCTTCAGATTCTCTCCGCACCGAAATAAGGCACCAACACCTCCGGAATCTTCACCGAGCCATCCGGCAACTGGTATTGCTCCAGCATCGCCACATAGAGACGCGGCAGTGCCGTGCCGGAGCCATTCAAGGTATGCGGGAAACGGTTCTTCCCTTCCCCATCCTTGAAGCGGAGTTTCATCCGGCGAGCCTGGAAATCGCTGAACCACGAACAGCTCGAAACCTCCAGATACTTGCCG
>CAXTTX010000173.1:0-258 GCA_964247045.1 uncultured Verrucomicrobiales bacterium
GAGGCGGCGGAGGATGTTGCCGTGAATGGAGGTGGCGAGGGCGATGTTCGCCGAGTCATGCTCGTTGCCGGCGCGGGACTGGAGGTCATCCGGACGGAAGTCGCGGCCATAGTGGGAAACGCCGGGCGGGGAAAGGGTGAAGGTCTCGATGCCGCGTGCGGAACGGCCGTCCGAATTGTTGAAATGGATGCTGACGAAGATGGAGCCCGAGCGCGAATTCGCGCCGGACCTCCAGGCGATCAGCCCAGAGGACCGCGC
>CAXTTX010000173.1:268-6420 GCA_964247045.1 uncultured Verrucomicrobiales bacterium
TGAACGGCGTTGGCGATGTTCACGCGTTCCTGGAGTGAGATGTAAACGTCGCTATCGCGGGTCATGACGACCTTGAAGCCCTTTGCCTCAAGAAGCTTTTTGACGGAGCCGGCGATCTTGAGCGTGTAGTTGGACTCGCAGCCGAAGGGGTTGGTACAACCGGCATCCTTGCCGCCGTGGCCGGGGTCAAGGACGACGGTGCGGAAGTCGCCGGCGTTCTTGATGAAGTTCGGGCGGAGGACGGGGTCGACAAGTTTGGCGAAGTCGACGCGGGAGATGTAGAACTTGTCGCCGACGCTGGCGATGGAGTTGCTGAAGATGAACTTCACATTGTTCATGAGGCACTCGTTGCCCCCGACCTTGAGATTCATCTTCACCTTGGAATTTTCCAGGACGATGGAGCCGCCGGAACGGGCGTATTTCTCGAAGCCGTAGAAGCGCTTGATGCCATCGATGGAGACGTAGTCGCGGCCATCAATCTTGGTGATGTCCCCTGCGGTGAACGCGGGGGACGGAGCCTGCGCGCGGACGGGAACGACGGACATGGCCAGCACCGCCACGAGGGCGAGACCGCGTATTTTCCGGAGGGAAAAGCGGGTTGCGGAATGTTCCATTGTGAGAGTCTGCTGCACGGGTTTCCGGAGGATCTTAGCTATAGAAAACCGGATGACAACCCGATTTGTCCGCGCCCCATCAAGGGAAAGCGGGGGATGCATCAAGAAGGGAAGAGCTTAACCGACTCTTAACAATTTCAGGGGAAACGTCCGGAAGCGGGACGTGTTAAGTCCCGGTGATGAAGAACCTGGTAAAGATGATGACGGGCCTGGTGGTGTTGGCAGCGGTCCATTCGCCTGCGGCGGATGTGCCGGCACCCGGGCCGGGACCGGAAATGCGGCCGGGACCGCCGATGGGAATGCCGATGATGGAGGAAGACCGGGAGATCACGGGGCAATTCGACAAGAATGGCGACGGGTGGCTCAACCGGGAGGAGCGCGAGGCGGCGCGGGCATTCCTGAAGGAAAACCCAACGCCACGGCGCGGGCCACCGGGTGGCAGGCCGGGCGGATTCGGCGGGGAGCGTGAGACGAAAGAGCCGGTGGCCGGCGCGCACATCTCGCCCGCGGACGTGAAGGCGGAATCAGCAGGGCTGTATGACGGAAAGACGCTGCGGACGCTGTTCATCGATTTCGAGAACGCGAACTGGGAGAAGGAGCTGGAGGAATTCCACGGGACGGACGTGGACGTGCCCGCGGCGCTGACGGCGGATGGCAAGACCTACCCGGGCGTGGGCGTGCATTTCCGCGGGATGTCGAGCTACATGATGGTGAGCGCGGGGAACAAGCGGTCTCTGAATGTCTCGCTGGACCTGACGGAGAAAAAGCAACGGCTGGATGGCTACAAGTCCTTGAACCTGTTGAACGCGCACGAAGATGGGAGCTTCATGAGCAGCGCGCTCTACTCGGAGATCGCGCGGAAGCACCTCCCGGCGCCGAAGGCGAATTTCGTCCGGGTGGTGATCAACGGGGAAAATTGGGGTGTCTATGTGAACCAGCAGCAGTTCAACAAGGATTTCATTCAGGAGAACTACCGGACGGGGAAAGGAGCGCGCTGGAAGGTGCGTGGTTCCCCGATGGGCCAGGGCGGGCTGGATTACGCGGGCGAGGACCTGGGGGAATACAAGCGCCGCTACACGATGAAGGACGGCAAGGACGAGGATTGGAAGGCGCTGGTGAAGCTGTGCAAGACGCTTTCCGAAACGCCGGCGGAGGGCTTGCAGGCGGCGTTGGAGCCGATGCTGGATATCGAGGGAGCGCTGTGGTTCCTGGCGCTGGATTGCGCGCTGATGAATGGCGACGGGTATTGGATCCGCGCGAGCGATTACACGATCTACCGGGACAAGGGCGGAAAGTTCCATGTGATCCCGGGGGATATGAACGAGGCATTCCGCGGGGTCGGTGGTCCGGGAGGTCCATTTGGAGGACGGCCCGGGGGACAAGGGTTTCCGGGAGGACCGCAAGGGATTCCGGGGGGACCGCAAGGGCAGTCGGGACCGGATGGCCTGCCGGGAGGAAGGCCCGGGATGCCATTTCCGGGGATGCCCACCATGCCGAAGGTGGATGGGGTGAAGCTGGATCCGCTGACAGGTCTGGATGATGCGAAGAAGCCGTTGCGGTCGAAGCTGCTGGCCGTGCCGGCGCTGCGGGCAAGCTATCTGGCGAAGGTGAGGACCATCGCGGAAGAAGACCTGGATTGGAAAAACCTGGGGCCGGTGGTGGCGGGATACCGCGCGGTGATCGAAAAGGAACTCGCGGCAGACACGCGGAAGTTATCGACGATGGAGGAGTTTGAGACGCTGACGGCGGATCAGGCGGTGGAGGCCGCTACGGGGGAAGTGGGGAGACGGGAACTTGGCAGGAATGGGATGCCGTTGCGGAAATTCGCGGATGAACGGCGGGCGTATTTGATGGAGAAGACGGAGGCCCGTTAGGAAGATCGCCGGCACTGAAGTGCCGGCGATTGTCTGTCGCCCTTGCAGGGCTCAATGCTTTTGCGTTGACCGGGGACCCAGCGCTGAAGCGCTGGGCTACTTTCTGTCGCCACTGCGTGGCTTGGACAAAACTACACGGCGCGGCGGCCCTGCATGGCACGCATGAGGGTGAGTTCATCCGCATGTTCGAGGCCGCCACCGGCGGGGAGGCCCTGGGCGATGCGGGTGAGCTTGCAGTTCCTGCCGCGGAGGATTTCGACAAGGTAGTTGGCGGTCGCCTCCCCTTCCACGTCGGAACCGAGGGCGAGAATCACCTCGATTTCGCCATCGGCAGCCTCGACGCGGCGGATGAGCTGCGGAATGCGGAGGTCTTCCGGAGAGACGCGGTCCAAGGGGGAAAGTTTGCCGCCGAGGCAATGGTAGCGACCGCGGAAGGAGCCGGAGCGTTCCAGCGGGAGCACGTCGGTGGCTTGTTCAACGACGCAAAGGAGATGGGAATCGCGGGACGGGTCGTCACAGACATCGCAGGTGCCCTCGATGGCGAAGAAGCCGCAGGCGGGGCACGGCCGGACATGATCCTTGGCTGTTAGAACGGCACCGGCGAGGGGCGCGGGATTCGCCTTGGGACTCTGGAGTAGCCAGACGGCGATACGTTCCGCGCCACGGGGGCCGACGCCGGGGAGGCGCTTGAGCTCGGCGACGAGGGCCTTGACGGGTTCCGGAAAGTCGAGGCGCTTCATGAGCGGGCAGGTGCGGCATCAAAGCCCGGCTCGTCACAAGGCATGCGGTGATTGCCGGCATAGACGAGGGCACAGACTCCCGACCAGATGGTGATAATCAATGCCGGCGCGACATCCGGAGAACGGGCGGTAAGAAAAAGCACAGGGGCCCAACCGGCGACGAGGACGATGGCGGTGATCCAGATCACCCCGCGACGCCAGGTTCCCGGAACGTTCAGGATCGCGAGCGGGATGAGAAAGGCGAGGATCATGGCGGGGAGCCAAACCATCCAAGCGGGCAGGAGAATGAGTTTCGCCGGAGCCGAGCCCTTGGAAATCAAACCGGCGAGGAAGCCATCGAGCCGGTCGAGCATGCGGATCGCGTCGAGGCCGGCGGCCAAAAGCACGGAGAGGCCGCCGATGGCTGCGGCCGGAACGAGCACATGTCCCCGGGGACGGATGGATTCGGATTTTGCCATGTGGAATCGTGTGGGGAGATTTTCTCCGTGGACGCGTCCGACGCAAGCGCGCTGTTCGCCATGGGCGCGCCGGGTGAGGTTGGAGCGTGTAGTGGAAACCCCGGAAGTGTTCGTAAGGTTCATGTAAAAATAGGTGATCACCCTAGTTTCGGCATGAAACCCGCTTAGAGCGGCGATCCTTAAAATAGTCACGGAGATCGCCTTGCCCGCAGGGGCAAGAACTCTAAACCCTCGAGTCATTTGCAACATCTCCACACGACCTGTCCGACCATGCGCCGCTATCTATTGCCTATTATTACCGTCCTCCTGATTGTCGGCGCCATTCTGTGGTGGCCGGTGAAGGAGACTTCCACGACTGCCCCGAAGATCACGAAATCCGGAAACCGGAGTACTGAAGTTCCCAAGTCATCGGCCAATCCGGCTGAGAAGAACGTCGCTTCGGATGAGAAGACTACCGCGGACGCGGTTGCAACTCCCGACAACGGAATGGCCGCAGGCAACGCCGCCAATACAGGCAACGCAGCAGCCGCCGGATCCCCGAGCTCCGGGGCCGGGGATTCGAATACGCCTTCCGATCCGTTCGCGCCCGCTGCTGCCGTTGCCGCAAAGGGTGATGCTCCCGGGATGGTTTCCGTGCGGGCATTGGCCGCGAATGGGAAGTCCGTGGCGAAGATCCTCGACGGAGTGGACATGACGGACCCGGAAGCCAAGGCCCATGCGGTGGGTGAAATGAGGCTGCTGGCGCAAACACAGCAGGATGCGGTCCTGGCCAAAGCCCGTGAACTGGGTGTCGCGCCGCGGAAGGATGGTCCCGGCGGCAAGGTTTCAACGATTTATGACTTCCGGGACAACGAGCCTCTTTATCGCACGACGCTGAACCGGAACGCCGCGATTTCGAGCGGCGCGAACCTGCTCTCTCCCTCTCCCTATAGCTTGACCGGATCCGGCGTGAAGGTGGGAATCTGGGACGGTGGATCGGTCCGCATTACCCACCAGGAGTTGACGGGTCGCGTGTCCAAGAAGAACGCTTCCGCCCTCGAGGACGATCACGCCACCCACGTGGCCGGAACAATCGCTGCCACAGGCGTGAACGCCGCGGCGAAAGGCATGGCCCCACTGGCCACGATCGATTCCTATGACTGGGATTCGGACTATGCGGAAATGACCGCGGCCGCGACAACCAGCGCGGGCGATACCGCCGGCCTCCCGCTTTCCAACCACTCCTATGGCTATGAAGCGGCCACCGCGGACATGGGACGCTATGAAACAGAGGCTTCAACCTTGGACGGAGTGGCCGCAAGCCTGCCCTACTATCTGGTCTATTGGGCGGCGGGCAACGAACAGGACACGCTGACCGCAAAGGGTGGCTATCAGTCCATTACCTTCAACGGTCTGGCCAAGAACATCATCACCATCGGCGCGGCGGGAGACGCGGTGACCTCGGGCCTTCGCGACCCAGCCGTGGGAACGATCACCTATTTCTCCAGCCTGGGTCCCTGCGATGACGGGCGGATCAAGCCGGACATCGTTGCGAACGGAGAAGACCTCACCTCGTCGATCGCGACGAGCAACACGGCCTATGATGTTTACAGCGGCACGAGCATGGCGACGCCATCGGCGCTGGGATCTTCCGCGCTTCTCGAGCAACTTTATGCACGCGAATTTTCCGGACAACGTCTGCGGGCCAGTATGCTGAAGGGATTGCTCATCCACACGGCGACCGATGTCGGCACTGTGGGACCGGACTACAAGTACGGCTGGGGCTATATCAACGTAAAGGCGGCGAGCGACCTGATTCTTTCGCACAAGGCGAGCCTGGCGGCCCCGAAGATGATTGAAGGAAGCATCACCGCGGCGAGCAGCACGAAGACGCACACCTTCATCTGGGATGGTGTGAGCCCGATCCGCGCGACGCTGTGCTGGACCGATCCGGCAGGAACCGCGCAAACCGCACAGGACAGCCGCACCCCGAACCTGAAACACGACCTGGACGTAAAGGTCACCGCGCCGAACGGCACGACGAACTACAACCCATATGTGATGCCGTTCGTGGACACCTGGACCACCGCCTCCATGGCAACAGCGGCCACGACGGGCAGAAACAAAGTGGATAACGTGGAGCAAGTTTACCTCGCCTCGCCCTCCCAAGCCGGCACCTACACGGTGACCGTTTCACTGACCGGCAGCCTGACCACCGCCAGCCAGGCGTATTCACTGATCGTCACGGGCAGCACGGATGTTGAGACCAATCCACCGCCGACGGTGGCGCTGACCTCGCCGGCCGATGGTTCCGCCTACCTGCCCGGAGCTGCCGTGACGGTCTCCGCAACGGCGACGGACATGGCGATCGGTGGCAATCCCGGAGCGGTGACGCAGGTGGAGTTCTTCGCGGGCACGACCTCGTTGGGAGTGGACAGCTCCGTGCCGTATTCGGTTTCGTGGACTCCGTCCAGCAGCGGCACCTAC
>CAXTTX010000173.1:6430-9514 GCA_964247045.1 uncultured Verrucomicrobiales bacterium
TCCCGGCCAACACGTCGGACGCGCTGACCAGCGGCGGCACCTACGCGATCACCGCGAAAGCCACGGACAATGAAGGCGCGGTGGCGACATCGACCATTTCAACGATCAACGTGTTGACGGGTGACGGCGTGCCGGTGGTGTCTTCCTTCTCGCCCACGAGTGGTGGAGCGGGATCGCTGGTGATTTTGACAGGATCGAACTTCGTGGGTGTGACCGGAGTGAAATTCAACGGCGTGGACGCGGTTTATACGGTGGACTCCGCCGGACAGATCACGGCGACGGTGCCTGCCAGCGCGGCGACCGGCACCATCACGGTGACCAACGCCTATGGGACGGGAACCAGCGCCGGCGTGTTCACGGTGGTGCAATCGCCGGTTCTGATCAGCCAGATCTATGGCGGCGGCACGAACAGCGGCGCGACCTACAAACAGGACTACGTGGAACTGTACAACCGCAGTGGAGCGACAGTGAGCCTTGCGGGATGGTCCCTTCAATATGCTTCCGAGTTGGGCACGACCTGGACCGTGAACAACCTGAGCGGATCGATTCCTGCCGGAAAGTATTTCCTGGTGGGCTTGGCAAGCGGCACTTCCGGCGCGGCGATTCCAACGCCGGATGCCAGCGGCGCCACCAACACCAGCGCGACCAAGGGCAAGGTTGCCTTGATGAACGTGACCACCAAGTTAAGCGGTTCCTCGCCACTCACGACGACAGGCATGCAGGATTTCGTGGGCTACGGAACAGCCAATGCCTATGAGGGCACGGCCGCCGCGCCGGCACCGTCTTCGACGACGGCCATCTTCCGCGCTGGCAGCGGTGCGACGGACACGGGCGAAAATGCGGCCGACTTCACCGCAGGCGCGCCGAATCCCCGGAACCTGGCCAGCGGCCCGGCGGTCACCCCGGTGATCACCAGTACGCTGACGGCCAGCGGCACGGTTGGCACGGCGTTCACTTATCAGATCGTAGCTTCCAATGTTCCCACATCCTACAACGCGACGGGACTTCCCGGCGGCTTGACCGTGAATACCTCGACGGGAGCCATCACCGGCACCCCGACGACGGCGGTAACGACGAATGTGACGATTTCCGCGACAAACACGGCGGGGACGGGATCGGCGACGCTGGTGATCACGGTGAATCCTTCCGGCGGTGGTGGTCCGACAACCAACCTCCTCTCCGAAAACTTCGCCTCCCTTACGAGTGGCGACAACACGACGACCAACGGAGCCAATTCGGCCTGGGCCGGAAACACGAATTTCCCGACCGTTGACCGCGCGTTCCAAGCGGGGGGAGTGGTCAAGCTCGGATCCTCAAGTGCCATCGGCTCAATCACCAGCAAAACGCTGGACCTGAGCGGGAATGGCGGTGTGTTCAAGATCGACTTCAAGGTGAAGGGCTGGACCACGGTCGAGGGTAGCATCAAGGTCACCGTGACCGGATTGCCGGCGCAGACGATCACCTACACCAGCCTGATGTCCGGCACATTCGAACAGAAGACGCTCTCATTCACGAGTGGAACGGCAAACTCGACCGTGAAGTTCGAAACCACCGCCAAACGCGCTTACCTCGACGACATCGTTGTTTACTATGAGAATGCCACGACGCCCACCCCGGTTATCAACGCGACGGGCACGCTTGCCGCGGTCGACACGACATACGGCACGGCCTCGCCGACGCCTACCAGCTTCACGGTTTCCGGCACGGACATCACGGGAGGAATCCTGGTGACTCCGCCAGCCGGCTTCGAAGTTTCGCAAACCACCGGGGGCACTTCCGGCTACGCGACGACACAGACAGTCGGTGGCACCGGTGCGGTCGCGAGCACGACGGTTTATCTGCGGCTTGCAGCAGGCGCGAGCGCGGGGTCCTACTCCGGCAACGTGGTTTGCAGCAGCTCGGGAGCGGCGCCGGTGAATCTGGCGGTACCCGAGAGCGACGTGAACCTGAAGCTGCTGAGCATCACCGCGAACAACGTGAACAAGGTTTACGGCACGACGCTGGCCTTGGGAGCGGGACAAACCGGATTTATCGCAAGCGGCCTGGTCGGCAGCGAAACGTTGGGAACGGTGACGCTGATGGCGAGCGGTGGAACCGCCGCAAGCGACGCGCCGGGAGTTTACACGCTGGCACCAAGCGCGGCAACGGGCGGCACGTTCAGCTTGTCCAACTACGACATCGACTATGTGGCGGGGACGCTGACCGTGACGGCACCGACGTTCGCGGATTGGACGGGCGGCTATGAGCTTGGTGGTTTGACGGGCACCCACGATGACCCGGATCACGATGGAATCCCGAACGCGATCGAGAACCTGCTCGGCACGGCTCCGGATACGGCGAGTGCGGGGTTGACGCTCGTTTCCTCCAGCGGTGGAAACCTGGTCTTCCGCCACACGCGTTCGAATGTTCCCGCGAGCGATCTGGTGCCCAGCTATGAATGGTCCGCCGATCTGGTGACCTGGCATGCTTCGGGCGAGAGCGAGAGCGGCACGACTGTCACGCTGACACCGTCGACGATCACGGATACGAACGCGCCGGCCAACGACGTGGTGGAAGTGACCGCGGCGGTGACGGGGACGGCGAAGGTGAAGATCTTCGGGCGACTGAAGGCCGTGAAGTAAGTTTTTTCAGAAACGGTTGTTGGTAACCAGGGGCCCGCCGGAGTGATCCGGCGGGTCTTTTTTTCAGGTCAGAGTGAACGAGAACGAAGGTTCAGCGACCGGGGCCGATGTCGTCCGCGGTATCGGGATGGCCGTCGGGACCCATGCTGAAAACCTCCGGTTGGGATAAATCCCTCTTGCCAGGGAACATATAGACGTAAGGACGATTCCAAGGATCGGGTGGCAACTTGTCCATTGTCCTGGACCAGCGGACGGGGAGAGGCTTGATGACGGGTTTCATGCAGAGGCTTTCCAAGCCTTGCTCCGTGGATGGGTAGTCGCCGGCAATGCGCTTGTACATCGCCAACGAGCTATCGATCGCTTTCAGGTCAGCATCGGCCACTCTCTCCTTGGGCAACCACCAAACGGGATTCAGCTCGGTATAGATCAAAACGCCACCCGAGATTAGGGCCCAAGCCACCAG
>CAXTTX010000173.1:9524-10335 GCA_964247045.1 uncultured Verrucomicrobiales bacterium
GGTTTCAGAGAATGTGCCCCCTACCTGATGAAAGCCGCCAGGCTTGGCAGTTGTCGGCGAATTCGAGATGATGGGAGGTGTGGGGCCAGTTGATGGCGGGCAAGCCCATGGGCCGGGAAGAAAGCCCGGGAACTACCATCAAGTGGTGGGTCACGGGGTTTGTTGATTCATTCAAGTCCCAGCAGGGACGACAGAAATGCCGAACGGTCTATCAGGCATCCGGTTCGTAGCCGTGGCGCCGGAGGAATGTTTCATATTCCTCCCCGAAGGTTTTCTTACGGTGGTGTTCCTCCTGATTGAGGATGTAGCGGGTCGTTTTTTCGACCGCAGAGATGCCGATGCTGAAAGCACCAAATCCTTCCTGCCATGAGAAGTTGGTGGAGCGGAGCATGGGATAATTGTCGGCGAGCCATTTGGAGGAGTTGCCTTTGAGAAGTTGCATGGCCTTGGAGATGGGCATGGTGGCGGGCAGGCTCAGGAGAAGGTGGACGTGTTCTGCCACGCCACCGATGGCGAGGGCCTTGATGTCGTTGTTGCGAGCGACGCCGCCCAACTAAGGCCAGAGGCGTTCGCGGATCTCAGGAGTGAGGAAGGGGTGGCGGTCCTTGGTGGAGAATACGCAATGGATGAGGCACGAGGTGAAGGAGTGCACGGCGTGGCGGAGCGTTGGAAGTTTATGGGGGGGGCGCGTTGTGATGAGGCAACGGTTCTGTCGTCCCTGAAGGGACTCGGATTCACCGGGCACCCTAAACCCAGCACTGAAGTGCTGATCTTTATACACAAGTCCCGATGATTTGTCGGTGAGGGATGG
>CAXTTX010000174.1:0-1877 GCA_964247045.1 uncultured Verrucomicrobiales bacterium
CAGTGGGCAGTGGGCAGTGGGCAGTGGGCAGTGGGCAGTGGGCAGAGAAGAAAAGTTTACCGCAAAGTCGCAGAGGTCGCGAAGGGGGCGCGAAGGAAGAGGGGGAGAGATGAAGCGAAACGCGGAGAGCGCAGAGGACGCGAAGTGGAGGGTGCTCATGGATTTCGGGTATTTATTCGTCGTGGCGGCGGGTGTTCCCAATGGATGGACCGGAGGTTGCAATCACGCCCACGGGCTCGCAGCAAGGCTGCGAAGCCAAAGCGGCAGCGGGCTGCCGCAGTCCAAGGCGCTGCGCGCTGGAGGGCCGCGAGATCAAGGCGGATTCGAAGCGAATGGTCGAAGGCGTTGGCCTGAAGGCAGGTCCAAGAACCCCTGGCAGGGACGTTGAAGGGATGGTGGGGTTACCAGACGATGCGGCGGTGCCAGCCGCGGGCGCGCTTGCGGTTCGGGCGAAGGGGCCAGCGGGCACCGAGGCCGAGGGCGTTGCGGCGGGAAAGAAAAGGCGAGAGGATGGGAATGGGACGGACGCGATATTTGCTGACGGTGACGATGCCTTGGCGGGGCTTGCGGCGGTCGTAGCCGGGTGGTTTGAGGCGCTCGACGGGGATGACCTCGACGGGAGTGAAGAGTGCCTGGAGGCGGGTGCGGTTTTCACATGAGGCGCGGTGTTCCCGGTGGACGAGCCAGGCCAAGGGAAAGGACAGGGTGCCGATGGCGGTGGCGAGGATGACCTGTGGAGGGAGCGGATCGCGGGGAAACGAGCGGAGATCGAGAAGAAAGGCGAGGACCCAGCCGAGCAGGGCGGCTGAAAGCACGAGAAGGGGAATGTTGCGACGCGGGGGGATAGCCACGCGCGATTTAAGATTGGGGGGGCGGGGGTCTCAAGGCGCGGTGATCACGCGATCAGGGAGGGGGGAGCACAAGAGACAAGAGACAAGAAACCAGAGACAAGATGCCAGAATTGTGGCTGTACGGGATTGGTAGCGAGGGGGTTTTGAAAATCAGTATTGGCAGAGGAGAAAGTTCCTGAGAGGGGCGCGATTGTTTGGTATTTGTCGGGGGTGTGTGGATGGCGAGCCGGAGGAGGATTTCCCCGGGGCCGATGAATTGACCCAAGAAAGGAACCAAAAACTGATGAACCGGAAGGATGCGAAGGAATTGAGCGAGCAGCAGCGGATGCTGGCGGATCTTTACGCGAGCGGGGTGAAGCCCTCGCAGGCGGCGGTGGCGGCGGGGTATTCGCCAAATTCCGTTAGAAGTTCGGTGAACGTGATGACGACGCCGAAAATGGCAGAGTATATCCGGGAGGAGCGCAGAAGGCAGGCGGAGGACGAGCGGATGGGGCGTGAGGAACTGGTGGCGTGGCTGGTGCGGGTGATCCGCCGGGAGGTACCAGGACAAGGGATTGATGGCGATGTGGTGGAGATGGAGTTGCTGGAGCAAGGTGCAGGCCAGCGGCTGTGGAAGCGGCAGAAGATGGTTAACAAGCTGAAAGCGGCGAAGCGGCTGGCGAAGATCATGGGGTGGAGCACGGGGGCTGCGCTGGAGGAAGAGGGGGAGGATGATTCGATGCAGAGGGCTTACGAGGCGATCATTGAGCGGAGAAGGGAGCTGGAGGCCGCGGAGTAGAGACCAGAGACCAGAGGCAAGAGACCGAGAGATCGGGAGGGATAGGAAAGAGGGGGATGGTGAGATTGAAAAAAAGAGAAAGGGGAAAATCATGAGCCAGAAAGACGAAGAAGAATTGAGCGTGCGGCAGCGGAAGCTGGCGGACGGGTATCTAGCAGGGATGACGGCAAACGATGCCGCGGTAGCGGCGGGTTATTCGAAGAACTCCGCGAGGAGCACCGCGGGGCCGCTGAGACTGCCGCAGGTGA
>CAXTTX010000174.1:1887-10287 GCA_964247045.1 uncultured Verrucomicrobiales bacterium
TTGGATTCTGGTGAACTCCGCCCCGCTGATACGGCCCGGCGAGACCGCGCCGTTCGGGGCGGTCGCCTCCTTCGCCGACATCACGGAGCGGAAGCGGCTGGCGGAGAAGGAGGGGATGATGACGCCGGAGGAACTGGCGGGCTGGCTGACGCGGGTGATCCGGCACAAGCCGGCCGACAGCGGGAGAGACGGCGAGCTGATGGAAGTGGAAGTCACGGAGGTGATGGAGGAGAGCCGCGTGCGAGGGTGTGTGAGATCGCTGGACAAGCTGGAGGCGGTGCGGCAACTGGCGAAGTTGACGGGTTGCGACAAGGCGCCGGTGGCGGAGGTGAAGGAAAACGCGTTTTCGAGGTGGTTCGGGGATATCCGGGCGGGGAGGATTCCCCAGAAAGGCGCGGTAAAGGACGAGCCGCCGAAGGACCCGGAGGCCCGGGTGATCCATGGAGCCGGGAGCGGTGTACCTGCCCGCTACGGGTATACGCCGGAGTGAGAAAGGGCGGGGTTGCCTGCAGGGGATAAGATCGAACAATCCGTGCACAGGGAATGAGATCACTGCCGGCTCGGACTGGATATTTTCCTGGTTGCCGGATCGTAGATGACGAACGGGAAATCAGGCCTGTTCTCCGGGGTGAGGCGCACCTCCTGACACACGGCGTCTCCCAGATGCCGCATGAAGTTGCAAAGGTCACCGAATTGCTTTTCTCCCGGGACATCCCCGGGGAGGAGATCGCACTCGAATTCTCTTTCGGTGAAAAAATACACGTGGAGCGGGATGTCTCCGACTTTGAATGCCAGCAAAGTGGATGCTTGATCCCGTTGGTCAAATATTGGTTCCACCGTGGCGGGCAGCGGCAGGGGATCACCATCGACCGAGTAGCTCGCGTCCGGCGCGAGTTTCAGAATCAGGGTGAAGATGCGGTTCCAAGTGGAAACGTCGATGTTAGGAATGTAAATGTCGCGAAGCGTGCCGTCCCGGGCAAAGAAATCGATTTCGGATTGCGCCCATGGCAGGGTGTTCATGGTCTGGTAAGGAAATGCGTGATGTATTCAAGAGCAGCATCTGATAGGGGCATGGCGCCCCCAGCATGAGGCCGGGACTTTCAGCCCTCAATCTCTTGCCAGGCAGATTCCCCGGCCTTGCGACCCGGGCTGGTATTATTCCGGGCCTTTGGCCCTTGGCAGGCGCGGGGAGCCTATTTGACCTCGACCTTGAGGCGGGCCTGGGACTGGGGGTCCTTGGCGGAGTCCGCGGTCCAGACGAGGTAGCAGCCGCGGAAGAGCGGGGCGGTTGAGGATTGGGAAAGGGGGGCGAGGGTGATGACGGAGTCCGCGCCGGCGGTGAGGATATATTTCCTATCCTGATAGGCACTGAAGAAGAGCTCGCCGGCGGTGATGCCGGGGCCGTTGATTTCCTTCAGGTGTTCCTCGTCGAGGATGGTGTTGGTGGCGGGCTTGTGGCGCTTGCCATCGGTCCAGATGAACTGGACGCGGTCTTCCTTCATTTTTTCCGCGAGGGACTTGGGATCGTTGGCGTTGATGAAGGCGGGTTTGTCTTCCTTGCCCTTATCCTTGTTGGCGCGGCTGCCGCCACCGCCCTTGGAGTCGTCTTTCGCTTCCTTGTCGTCCTTATCCTTATCCTTGTCCTCGTCTTTGTCGCGGGAGGCGCGGGAGGGCTTTTCCTTATCCTTGTCCTTCCTGAGATCGGAAGGGCTGGGTGGCACGGGTTTGTCATCCTTGCCGGAGGGGTCGGCCTTGTCCTTGCCTTTGTCTCTATTGTTGCCGGGGCCATCGGCCTTCGCGGGGTCGCCGCCGGTGTCGAAGGGGTAGACGTCGGGGAGTTTGACGCGGATGGCGAACTTGAGGGGATTGTTCGTGAGTGTGCCGGGGTCGAGGAGCTTGCCGCCGAGGGAGATGACGCCGTGGTCCTCGGTGATGTAGGCCTCGAAGGCGGCGTCGCCCTTGACCTTGCCCTTGATGACGATGTTCTCGATTTTCATCGTCGGCTGCTGCTCGGAGGTGAGGGCCTCGGGCTCGGCGAGACGGTAGAAGACGCGGCCATCGGAGAGGTGCTCCTCGACGACGAACTCGATCTGCAAGGCGAGGCGGCTGGTGAGAGGAGTGCCCTTGCGGCCGATGACGTTGACTTCGCCCTTGCCCTGGGTGGTGAAGCTATATTGGTAGAGCTTGCCCTCGTAGGCGACGAAGCTGCTGCTCCAGCCCTTTTCCTTGAGGTAGGGGAGCTGGGCGGAAAGCGAGCCGGTTCCCGCGGCGGCGAGGAGTCCGGCGAAGGCGAGGGCGGTGGGGTTCATTGAGAGAGTTTGCTAGTGTTCAGTGTTCAGTTTTCAGGGAAGAGGAGGAGTGGCGAGTGATTTGACGGAGAAAAGGCCCTGACAGCCAGTCCGTCTCAAATCCTTCGGATTGGTGTGATCAGTGAGCAGAAAAGAGGGGAGGCGGACTGGAGGGGAAAGAGGAACACGAAAGGCACGAAGGGGACACGAAAAAGAGGGGAATCGGGATAAAGTGAGACGCGGGAGGCGCAGGGGGAGACAGAGGGGAGATTATTAAACCGCAATGGGAGCGAAAGCGGACATTGACGGAGCGAAGCGTAGTCAAATGGGCGGATGGACGCAGATGGAAGAAGTGAAAGTTGGGGGGGCTCAGAGGTATTCGGTGAGGCTGGAGACGGTGGTGGAGTCGAGCTTGCGGACGAGGGCGATGGTGAGGGCGAGCATCTGGAGGTAGTCGTTGATGTCGATGATCGCGTTGTGGGAGTGGATGTAACGGGCGGGGACGCCGAGGACGATGCTGGGGATGCCATCGTTGGCGAGGTGGAAGGAGCCAGCATCGGTGCCGCCGCTGCGGCGGACGGTGAGCTGGTGGGCAATGCCTTCCTCGAGGGCGGTCTCGATGGCGAGGCGGGCGAGGCGGGGATTGGTGATGGCGGAGGGATCGTAGAGGCGGATCTGGACACCGGCGCCGAGGCGGCCCTGGCAATCGGCGCGGGAGAAGCCGGGGGTGTCATCGGCGGGCGGGCCTTCGAGGACGATGGCGACATCCGGGCGGATGAAGTTGGCGGCGGTCTTGGCACCGCGGAGGCCGACCTCTTCCTGGACGGTGCCGCCGAGGATGAGGAGGTTCGGGTGGGCGGATGAGGCGAGGATCTGGCCAGCCTGGATGGCGCAGGCCATGCCGAGGCGGTTGTCGAAGGCCTTGGCCATGAATTGGCCGTCGCGGGTGAGGGGGACGAAGCTGGAGACGGGGGCGATGGGATCGCCGATGGCGATGCCGAAGGTTTCCATGGCGTCGCGGCGGGATTCCGCACCGACGTCGATGAACATCTGGTCGATGGTCATGACCTGCCTGCGCTGGGCTTCGGGAAGGAAGTGGGGCGGGCGGGATGAAACGACGCCGAGAATCTTGTCGCCGGAGCGGGTGAGGATTTCGACGCGCTGGGAGAGGAGGTTGTGCTCCCACCAGCCGCCAATGCCGAGGAACTGGATGAAGCCGTCCGGCGAGATGTTTTGGACGAGGAAGCCGATCTCGTCCATGTGGCCGGCGACGAGGACGCGAGGAGTTTCGGCATCGCCGGTTTCGCAGAAGACGGAGCCGGTTTTGTCGGAGGAGAATTCGCCGCAGCCTTCGAGTTCATCGATGAAGATGGCGCGGACCTCGTCCTCGTGGCCGGAGATGGAGTGGGCTTCAGTGAGTTCCTGGAGGAGGGAGATGGCCTTGGCTCGCATGGGCGCGACTTTGGGGGAAGCGGCGCGAGTTTGCTAGTTTTCAGTTTTCATGAGAGGGAGAAAAACGGTAGGGCGCACCGGCCCGGTTGCGCGGCGAGGGTTTCGCCGAGTGTGGCCTGGGCCATGCAGGAAGATGGCTTGCGAGAGAGCGCCGGTCGGCTATCAGGCAATCGGCAGGCCGGAATCCGCGCGGGAGAGTTCGTCGTGCCAGTGTTGGACGGGGAGGACGTCAGGTAGGGGATGCCGCTGCCGATGGATTCGAGGAACTTGCAGGCAAGGGGTGATGGATCGGGCAGGGACGGAATTCCAAAGGATGGAGGACCCGCAGTATGGGAAGCGGGTGACGATGGAAGGGCTGTGCGTTTTCGATAAGGAGCCTCTGAACGATCGGCGGTTGGGTATTATAACAATTGATCCGTGCTGTTTGCGGGATTTGATGGATTCCCTGGGGAGAAGATTAAAATTTGTTAGCTATCAGCTTTTAGTTTTAACGAGGGTCAGTTGCGGCGTTTCTTTTCGGAAATTGATGGACTGCCTCCGGATTTTTGGCAGGGTGAGGTTCATGGATGCCAAGGCGTTCGAAGATGCGGTGGCGCTGCTGCTGGAGTTGTTCAAGATCGGGATCGCGATTACGGCAGTCGCGGTTGCGTCATACAGTTACCTCAATGCGACAAGGGTTTTTGAGATCCAAAACCAGCAATTGGAGATTGCGCGTGGAAAGGAGGTGATAGACCGGAGGGCTGATACCATGAAGGTGTTGAATGAGTCGCCGCGCTTTCGGGCAGTCTTTTTTGGGAGCGAGGGATCTGCGGCTGTGTACATTCTGGGCAATGACGGAGGGATTGCTGAACACATCGATCTTCAAGAGGTCCTGCCGATCGATCTCCGGGTGAAAGAGCATACGGAGAGGCAGGTTTGCGTAGTTGTGGCCAATTCGCGAAAAGCGGTAGGGCTGGAGCATGTGAGAATCAAACTGCTAAACGAAAGGGAACTGATGGAAACGATGCAGGTGTGGCCGGGAAGGATCGAAGTTCCGGGCGGAAATGGGGATGTTAGAAGGCATCCTTGTCATGTAATCCGGTTTCCTCGAATGGTGTTCTCTGGAAGCAAGGAGTTGGAGATGGTGATCCGATATGAAACCGACAATGGATTGGAAGGTGAACATGATTACAAGCTGCTGATGGATGCCCGCGGTCCGAACAAGAACGGGTATTTGGCGATCGATTCAAAGTTCAGGAGGACCAACCCAGAAAGTCTGGCAACTGGTACCTTCTATAAACCGCAGCAGTTTTTTGATTAAGTCGGAAGAGGAGATATCGGTGGAGTCGGCGGGATGGGGCAATCCGGTGTCGACGGAAGCTCAATGGGAACCTTTTGCGAACGATAGGGGCAGAGGCCAGGGAGAATAACAGCAGCAGGAGGACGGGTGACCAGTCTTTCATGTGTTTTGTTGCGGACGCGGCCTTCTGCCTATTAGCAGGGGAGGACCATGGGAGTGAAGGAAGGCTCATTCAGACGGGCCTCCGGGGCGGAATAAATTTTGAGCGCTGCTCAGGTTTTTTTCCTCGCCCTCCATCTGCGCTTCGCTCCGATTGCGCTCCGTTACTCGTCCAGCAGCGAGGTGCGGGTGAAGAGGGAGATGACGTGGATGCCGCGGGCCTCGATGGCCTGGCGGCCGCCTTCCTCGCGGTCGACGAGGACGAGGGCAAAGGCGACGGTGCCGCCCTCGCGCTCGATGGCGTCGATGGCCTTGAGGGTGGAACCGCCGGTGGTGATGACGTCATCGACGACGATGACGTTGTTACCGGACTTGAAGTTGCCCTCGATCTGTTTGCCGGCACCGTGGCCCTTGGGTTCCTTGCGGACGGTGAAGACCTGGAGGGCTTCAGCGGGGTGGCGGAGGGCGGAGGTCATGCCGATGGCGAGGGAAATGGGGTCGGCACCGAGGGTCATGCCGCCGATGGCGTCGATGTGGAGTTGCTCGGAGTGGATTTTCGAGCGGACGGCGTGCCAGCCGAGATCGCCGATGAGGTTGGCGCCGACGGGGTCGAGGGCGGTCATGCGGCAGTCGATGTAGAGGTCGCTTTCCTTGCCGGAGGCGAGGGTGAATTTGCCGGTGCGGACGGATTTCTCGAGCAGCAGTTTCTTCAGCGCGGAAGCGGTGTGGAGCATGGCGGGGATGATGGTGGCGGAGGGGAATGGGTGCAAAGCGCAAAAACGGTGGGTGCGCGGGACGGGGGTGGCGGTGAACATCTTGCTAGCCACCCGGGCCTCCGCGGGGATAAATTGGGGGCAGATGAATCGCGGACTGATGGATCCTTCCGGCCTGATCGAGCATGGTGGCCCGCTGGTGTGGGTGCTGCTGGGGCTGGCATTTTTCGGCTCCGTGAGCGTGGTGGAGCGGATGTTCTTTTTCCACCGGGCGCGGATCAACGTGGGGAACCTGCTGACCGGGCTGTCCCACCACATCCGGCGGCGGGCGTTCGCGGAGGCGCTGCACGAGGCGGCGCGGGCACCGGGGCCGGTGGCACGGGTGGCGCATTCGGCGCTGCTGCGGTATTACCTGGGGCGGGGGGAATTGCGGGACGTGGTGCAGGAGGCGGGGCAACTGGAGGTGCCTAGGATCGAGAAAAACATCCGGGCGATCCTGGGAGTGGCGCTGCTGGCACCGCTGGTGGGGATGCTGGGAACGCTGGTGGGGATGCTGGATACCTTCCAGAAGGTGAGCGAGCAGGGCGGCTTCAGCGGGCCGGCGGAGCTTTCGGCAGGGGTGTTCACCGCGCTGATCACCTCGGTGATCGGGCTGACGGTGGCGGTGCCGATGTATTTGTTTTACCTGTATTTCCTGGGGCGGGCCCAGCGGCTGGTACACCGGATCGAGCGGGCGGGGATCGAGATCGTGAATTTGATCGCCGACGCGCGGGAAGAGGAGGAATTCGCGCCCTTCCGGGGTGAGACCACGGGGCACAAGAAACCCACGGGCGGAAGCGGGAACAGCAAGCCGCCGAAGCCGGAAAAAACGCCGGTGCCATGAAGCTGGTGATGACACTGCCGGAGCGGCCGGGATTTCTGCACGCGGTGCCGATCCTGAACATTTTCGCGCTGATGCAGTTGTTTTTCCTGCTCGGGCCGTCGCTGCTGATGCAGTCCGGAGTGGCGGTGGAAGTTCCGCCCTCCCGGTTCCAATTGGAGCGCTATGATGACCAACTGGTGGTGACCCTGGGGCCGGGAGTGCCCAACCCGCGGCTGCATCTCGGTCGCGACCCGGTGACGCAGGAGGAACTTTCGGCGCGGCTGGACAAGCTGCGGGAGGCGGGAGCGCAGGCGAAGGCGATCGTCCTGCTGCAGACCGACGCGGGGACGCCGGCGGGGCTGGAGCGTGAAGTGATCGAGGTGATCCTGGCGAAAGGTTTCCGGTTGGCACTGGTCGGCAAGACGCCGCCCGTGGGTGCGGAGTCACAACCGGGGCCGAAATAATGGCGGGCGGGACGACAGCCGGAAGAGCAGGCCATGTGGCGAGGCCGCCGATGCTGCCGGGGACGCCGGAGTTGATTTTCCGCTGGCGGCCGCTGAGGCAGGCGTATTTGCCGAAACTGCTGAACCTGGCGCTGGTGGGCGGCCTTTTCACGCTGCTGGTGACCACGGTGCGGATCCAGGTGAAGGTGCCGGAGAAGTCGATGCCGCGGAAGGCGGGGCTGATTTACCTGCGGGACGACGCGGAAAGCCGGGTGCTGGCGCGGCGGGCGCGCGAGGGAGGTCCCTTTCCCTCGCGGTTCGAGCCCTCCGAATGGCCGGGATTGGCAGAGACGGAGGCGGCGGCGATGAATGCGGCGCAATTCCAGCCGCCGGTGTATGCGCCCGTGGTGCCGGACTTGCCGCCGGAAAGTCTGGCGAAGCCGGTGCCGCTGGCGGCGAAGGGAGAGGCGTTTTTCCCGTCGCGGACGGTGGTGCGGACGGTTCCGCCGGAGCCGGGGAATTTGCGGCTGGCCCCGGCCCTTTATCCGCTCTCCGGGATCACGGCGGAGGAATTGCCGGACCGATTGCCGGAATTCGGGTTGGCGGACAAGGAGGTGTCGCGGGCTCCCTGGCGGTTTCTGGTGAAACTGGGGCCGGAGGGCACGGTCGGGGAATGCGTGTCATTGGAAAAAGGGAACGAGAAGGGCGCGGACGCGCTTGAGAACTGGCTGCAGGGCCTGCAATTCAAAGTGGCGCCGGGCAAGGCGGAGCGCTGGATCGCGCTGGGGATCAGTTTTACCAACCAACCGAAGGCCGATGGAACTGACGCTCGGTGAATTCACGCTCTACGTGGTGGTGGCGACCTTCGTACTGGTGCCGCTGCTGTCGTTTGTCTCGCGGCGGCTACACGCGCGGGTGGAGAAACGGGCGCAGGCGGACGTGGTGATTTGCCGGCTGTGCCTGCACGCCTTCGAGGACCGGAGCCATGTGAGCATCGTGCATTGTCCGGGCTGCGGCGCGGCGAATGAGAAGGGGAGATCGCGGCGGCTGGGCTGAGGGCGGGCGAAGTCCTCGTTTTTTCCGTGCCTTGCAGGCAATTTCCTGCTTTCCCTCGCCCCGCCCAAGCCGACTCTACCACTGCCCATGCCCACCAAGCTGACCCGAAATTTCTCGATCATCGCCCACATCGATCACGGGAAAACCA
>CAXTTX010000175.1:0-10279 GCA_964247045.1 uncultured Verrucomicrobiales bacterium
TGTCCCCGAACAAGTGTTACCTATGTACCCGGTCTGTACAAGGGATAACGGTCCCGGAGGCAAAATATTATGCCAATAAATCGGCAAATTCCCCCGCGTATGCGTAGGGATGAAGTCCCCTGCACTGTTTTTCGCCTGCACGCTGGCTACGAATGCCTTTCCCGAGACCCCTGCGGTGAAATTCCGGACCCAGACGATCGATCCAGGGCTGCAAATCGGCTACGGGGTGGCGATTTCCGACGTCGATGGCGACGGAAAACCGGATATTCTCCTCGCGGATGCCCGGGAAACCCGCTGGTACCGCAACCCGGGATGGGAAAGGCACCCCCTGACAGGCAGCCTGAGCCCGAAGGACCACGTCTGCATCGCCGCCCGCGATCTCGACGGAGATTCCAAGGCGGAGGTGGCGGTAGGAGCGGAATGGAATCCCGGGGACACGGTGAACAGCGGAGCGGTTTTCACGCTGGCAAGGCCGGATGATCTGGCGACGTCATGGAAAGCCACGGCCCGGCACCGGGAACCGACAGTGCATCGGATGAACTGGGTTCACGGAGCTGATAATCAGTCGTTTCTGGCGGTTCTGCCATTGCACGGAGCGGGCAATAAGAACGGCGAGGGAGAGGGCATCCGCTTTCTGGGCTACCGCCCGACCAAAGAGAGCGGCTATTCCCACTTTCTGATTAACAAAGAATTCCATATGGCCCATAATTTCCAACCGGTGGTCTGGGAGCTTGCGGACAAGGGGGAGAGCCTGCTGGTGGCTGAGAAAGAGGGCGTCCAGTTACTGACCGGTGGCGGAGAAACTTGGAAGGCCACCCGCCTGACCCGGCAGGGCTGTGGCGAGGTGCAGCTCGGCAAATTGCCGGGCGGAGGGCGCTTCCTCGCCACCATCGAGCCGATGCACGGGAATCAGGTGGCCGTTTATCCAGAAAGCGGGACGACCTTCGATTCCCGGGTCAGCGTGGACGACACCCTGAACCAAGGGCATGCGCTGGTGACCCGTGATTTCCTGGGACTCGGCTACGATCAGGTCGCCGCGGGCTGGCGGGAGCCTGACAAGAACGGCAAAACCGGCATCCGGCTTTACGGGCCGACCGAAGAATCTGGAAAAAGTTGGAAACTCCTCGCCTCGCTGGACGACGGAATGGCCTGCGAGGACCTGAAGGCCGCGGACCTCGACGGGGACGGAAAACCCGAGTTGATCGCCTCCGGCAGGGCGACGAAGAATCTGGTGATTTATTGGAACGAGACGCCCAAACGTTGATCAGACTCTTTGATCATCAGTTCACAAGGCCATAAATGAATCGGCGGATGTTGGAGGGGGGAACCCACAACATCCGCCGACTTTTGCGGGGGGATTTATGCCATGATCCGCAGCAAAAGTTGGGGGGAACTCGCTTGCGGGTGGGTCGTGCGGACCGTTGCCGGATCACATGCCACCACGTGATCGCGTAAAAGCAGAATTGATACCAACATTTCCCGATGACGGTTTTGACGCATTCCCGCTTCCCGGTGGGGGCATTTCCCGCATAGTCGCGGCGCGATGCGAGAGGATACCCGGCGGTGGATCGAGGCGGACCAAGCCCATTGCTGGCACCCTTTCACCCGGCAGGCGGAATGGTGCGGGCGCGGGCACGAGCCCCTGGTGATTTCCAAGGGCGAGGGCGCTTGGTTGTGGGATTCCGAGGGGAGACGCTACTTGGATGGAAATTCCTCGATCTGGACAAACATCCACGGGCACGCGCACCCGGTGATCAACGCGGCGATCCGCGAACAACTCGAAAAAGTGGCGCACAGTTCCTTCCTCGGCTTCACCCATCCGCTGGCGGGGGAACTGGCGGATCGGCTCTGCGCCTTTTTCCCGACGGGGACGCTGGAACGGGTGTTTTTCTCGGATGATGGGTCCACGGCGGTCGAGTGCGCGCTGAAGATGGCGGTGCAATACCGGATGCAAACGGGCGAAGCGGAGCGAAATACCTTCGTGGCGTTTGAAAACGGGTATCACGGCGACACCTTGGGCGCGGCTTCGCTGGGTGGGGTGGGACGGTTCTTCGACAGGTTCCGCGGTGCGGGATTCCCGGTGAAGCATGTGGCCTCGATGGACGAACTGCGGAAGCTGCCGGCGGATGAAATCGCCGGGGTGGTGATCGAACCGCTGATCCAGGGGGTGAACGAGATGCGGCCGTGGCCGGAGGGCATGCTGAGGGAGTTGCGCCAGTGGTGCGACGCGACCGGAGTGCATCTGATTCTGGACGAGGTAATGACAGGCTTCGGCCGGACCGGGACGATGTTCGCTTGCCAACAGGAGGAGGTGACACCGGATTTCCTCTGTCTGGCCAAGGGACTGACGGGCGGGTATCTGCCGATGGCGGCGACCTTGGTGACTGGAGAAATTTATGACGCGTTTCTCGGAGGGGCGGAGCGCGCCTTCTACTATGGACATAGTTACACTGCGAACCCGCTGGGATGCGCGGCAGCCTTGGCGAGCCTGGACGTGTTCGAAAAGGAGAAGACGCTGGATGGATTGCCAGGAAAGATCGCGCGGCTGGGAGAGAGATTGGGGGAACTGAAGGCGAGGCAGCCGCTGGTGCACGAGGTGCGGCAATGCGGGTTCATCGCCGGGGTGGAACTGCGTCGGCCGGATGGGGAAAAATTTCCGCCGGGTGAACGGTTCGGTGAGAGCGTGTGTCTCGCGGCGCGGGAGCACGGGCTGCTGACGCGGCCAATCCTGGATACGGTGGTGTTGATGCTGCCGCTATGCGCGAACGAGGTGGAGATCAACCATGCCGTCAACGCGCTCTGGCGGGCGCTCGATCAATGAGGCCGCGCACCCGGATATCATCGCCGAGCCGGAGGAAATCGATCTCCTTGAGATGAAGCGACTCCGGAAGGCCATCACCTGCAAGGCCGGGTGAAGGGCCACCACAGAGGATCGGCGCGTGGTAGGCAACGACCTCGTCGACAAGCCCGGCTTCAAACATGGCCGCGGAAAAAACGCCGCCAGCCTCGATCATTGCTGTTAGAACGCCTTGTTCCAACACGAGACCACGGAGAATGCTTTCAAGATCGCCGACCGGGCGGATCAAGGTGCGCTCTTTCCATTCGTCCATGAAAACGTCGGCATCCGGCGGCAAGGTTTCCGGCTTGTCCGTGACAACGACCCGCCAGGGTTGGCTCCGGCCCTCCAATAATTCCGGCACCCGGATCGTAAGGGCGGGCTTGTCACGGCGGACGGTTTCTCCACTGGTGATGATGGCATCGACGGTGGAGCGGAGTTTCTGGACATCCGCCCTGGCAAGCTCGCCGGTCAGCCACTGCCCCTCGCCCGGCGGGCGTGTGACGCGGCCATCGAGGCTCACCGCGGTTTTCCAAATGACCCAAGGAAGGCCGGTTTCACGGACCTTGAAGAAGGGACGCAGCACCCGCTCCGCCTCATCAGCGCAAACTCTGGACACGACTTCGATGCCAGCAGATTTCAGCAAGGCGTCCGCCCGTCCCGCGTGGCTGGGATTGCGGTCCACGCAAGCGTAGACAACACGCGCCACACCCGCGTCGATCAGGCCCTGCGTGCAGGGCGGCGTGCGGCCTTGGGTGGAGCAAGGCTCGAGGGTGACATAGACGGTCGCCCCCTTCACCCCGTCGAGACCGGCGTACTGAAAGGCATCGGCCAGGGCTTCCCGTTCCGCATGCGGCTTTCCCGCGGCATGATGCCACCCTCTTCCTATCAACTTCCCATCTTTCACCACCACGGCACCGACCGGCGGGTTCGGAGCCGTGCGTCCGAGACCCTTCCGCGCCTCCTCCAGGGCAAGCTCCATCCACTGGATGTCCCCGTTCATTCGGAGGGATCCCCGGGTTTGCCTACCCATTCGAACTGCAAGGGCTGGTCGGTGCGGATGGGAAAGGCCGGATCGGAACTCGGATAGCGGATGCCGGTTTCCACGAAACGCTTGTCGATCATGAAACGGATATCGCTCGCCACGACATCGCCGTTGGTCTTGTCGTTGTATTCCGTCCAGTAGTAGGCGGCGAAGACGTGCGCGTTGTCGGCAAACTCCTCGAAGGTGACGATGGGCGCGGGCTCCTTCAGCACCAGGCCATGCCGCTCGACACACTCCTTGATAATCCCGCTGACGGCCTGTGCGGAGGATCCGAGCGCGACCCCCACCGTCAACTTGCGGCGCACCTTGCGGTTCGACAGCGTCATGTTAGTGACCCGGTTTTCAAGAAACAACGAGTTGGGAATCAAGGCCTCCTTGCCATCCCCGCCGCGCAACACCGACGAGCGGGTGTTGATCTCGGTAACCATCCCGGAAATGCCGCCGACATCCACGATATCGCCGACGCGGATCTTTCGTTCCGTCAGAACGATGATGCCGCTGATGAAATTCTTGATCAATGTTTGGGTGCCGAAGCCGATCCCGATGGCAAGCGCGCCGCCGAAGAAGGCGAAAATGGTCAGCGGGATGCTGAGGAAATGCAGTGTGCCCACAAGCAGCAGGAAGGAGACGACGATCATCAGCCAGTTGCTCAGGGTCTTCGCCTGGGCTTCGGCGACATGACCGCGACGGACCACGATGTTGCGCAGACGGTTGTTGATCGCGAGGCAGACGAAATAGCCGACGAGAAAGAAGGCGATGCCGATGAAGATCTTGCCGAGCGGAACACCCTTCTGCTGGGGCGTGGGAAGGCCGGTCGTCGAGCTGATGTAGGTCTCCGTGTATTGGAAGACCTCGAAATTCCAGATACTCTTGGCCGCTTCCACCGCCGAATCCTTTGCCTCCGTCAGGCGGACACCGAAGGGTTTTCTAACGGATGGATCTTCGAACTCGGCAACCCACCGCGAGATCGTTTTCCGCTGGGCGGTCACGGCATGGGCGAGCCGTTGCAGGATGGACTGCTTTTCCCAGAGAGACGCGCGCACGTCGCTGATCGGAATCAAGCGTGGATCGTCCGCGGAAATCAGCGAGGCTCGCGCTTCCTGTTCGCCGATGTTCGCGCTGACGCCGGCCAGTTCATTGAGGAGCACGGTCTCCCATGCGGTCAAGCGATCGAGCGCGGAACGCAGGTTCTGCAGCGCGGTCTTCCGATCCTGGCTGGATTTGGCATCCAGAACGGCCTTGCGGTACTGATAGCCGTCCGGCAGGTAGGATTCGAGCTGCTCGAGGGAATCCAAATACTCCGCGATGATCTGGAGGGAGTTGGCCCGCGTTTCGGAAGCCTCCAGACGCACCCTGGCCAGTTGCAACTCGGGCGTGGGTTCAGGCTCCGTGCCCGCCGGGGTATCCTTGAGGAGTTGGTCAACAGCGGCCTGTTGCCGGAGGCGGGCCGTGATGGCGTCCTGCTGCCGTTTGCGTATTCCCAGACTTTCCTTGCGCACCGCGGATTGGCGGTCCTCCGCGCTCTTCTTGACCTTGGCGAGATCATCATCGCTCAGGACAGCCTTCTTGCGACCGCTCGCGACCTGTCGGTCCAGCAGCTCCAGCTGGATCTTCGAGGCATCCGCCTGATCCTTGAAAAGGGAGATGTTCCCTTGAATGAAAGTAGATCGGAGCGCCAGCAATCGGTTCTTCGCCCTCGCCGCCTCCAGCCGCCACTCGCCGGGCCCCTTGTCACTGGAATCCTCCGCGGCGGTGGCCAGCAGTTCCCTCAGCTTGCCATCCGATTGGCGGAGTTCATCCACGATCGTCGAAAGGGTGCGGGTGAAAAGCGCCAGGGAGGAGTTGTAGGCCTTGCTCTTTTCGGCTACCGCGTCGCGCTGGTTCACGAGGTCATCGATCATCAGCATCGAGTAGGGAGGGGCCTCGGAGAATCCCTTCCAGGCAGCGGCGGTGGTGCGGGCGGTGTCGAGCGCCTTGCGCGCCTCCGGCATGGTCTGCCGGATATTGTCAAAGCGCCCGATACCCAGGATGACCTGCTCCAGATCCCGCCGGTAATCCAGGAACTCGGCCGGTGTGATGCCTTCCGGGAGCTTGGCCTCGGCATCCGGTTCATTCGCACGGGCAAAAGCACCGCGGGCCTCCTTCACCCAGGCCTGGATGCGGGCCTCCATCGCCTCCGGAGTCTCTCCGGCGGCAGGAGCCGCCGTGGGTTGAAACGAAGGCATCCCCGGAAACTGCGCGTGCGTTGGCAGGACCGTGCCTGCCACCAGGAAAGCGATGGAAAACCAGTGTGGGAAACGGAGTCTCATGGCCATCAACGGTGGTCTATCGAATTTCACAGGTCGCCGCGCGCATCCTTTTCCAACTGGATGCGGTCGTTCAGGTTGCGGGCCTTCACACTGTTGCGCTTCGCCCAGCGTTCAACGGCCATCTGGCGCTTCTCGGTGCGCTTTTTCAAGGCGGCGATCTCGATCTCTAGGTTCAGGAAATTCTCATACCTCGCCTGGTCCAGCGTCCCCGACTCCACGGCCGCGCGGATCGCGCAGTGCGCGTCCTTACGGTGGCTGCAATTGGAGAACTTGCACTGTTCCGTCAGTGCGGTCACGTCGGCAAAGGAATCCCGCAGCGTGGCCTCGTCGGTCCACATCTGGATCTCCCGCATGCCGGGGTTGTCGATCAGCATGCCACCATCGTCCAGAGGGACAAGTTCCCGCGAGGTGGTGGTGTGGCGGCCCTTGCCCGTGGTCTCGTTCACCTCGCCGGTCCACTGCCACTCGTCGCCGTAGAGCTGGTTCACCAGCGTGGACTTCCCCACACCGCTGGAACCGACGATGCACATCGTGACGCCCTTCTTCAGATATTTCTTCAGCACCTTCAGCCCGTCGCCCTCCAGCGCGCTGGTGATATGCACCGTGGCCCCGTCCCAGAGCGCGGCGATTTCCGCGGCGGCTTCCTGATTCTGCTTCTTCGGATACAAATCCGACTTGTTCACCAGCACCACGGCCTTCGCACCGCTGCGGCCGATGAGCATGAAATAACGCTCGATCCGCCGGATGTTGAAATCCGCCCCGGCATCCGTCACCACCGCCACGAGATCCACGTTCGCCCCGATCACCTGGGCCTGCGAGCTGTTGCCCGGCATCTTCCGCGAAAAGCAGGACCGGCGCGGCAACCGCGCGCGGATGACGTGCGGCTGGTTTTCATCGCCCAGTTCGATGGCCACCCAATCTCCGACCGCGGGCAAATCGGCATCGCAGGCCGCCTCGTGCCAAACCCGGCCGCAGACTACCGCCTCCAGCTCCTCCCCGCCCCCCAGCATGGCACCGAAATTGATCACCGTCTCCCGGATCAGGCGCGCGGGGGTCCAGCCCTTCGCACGATACTCCGCGAAAGCCGCTTCAAAGTCCTTGTCCCATCCCAGTTCCTTCAGGGTCATCCGCCGGGACTCTACCCCAACCTGCTGCCCTGTCGATTCCCGCGTTTCGGCTTCCCGTCCCCTGCCCGGGCCGCTAGAAACGTCAAGTGGACTCCACGATCCAGGAACGACTCACCGAATTCATCCGCCGCAAGGGCCTCCGCCGGACCGGCCAGCGCGACACCATCGTCCGCGCCGCCTTCTCAAAGGACGAGCATTTCACGGCCGAGGAACTCTTCGAACGGGCCCGCAAACTGGACTCGGACACCTCCCGGGCAACGGTCTACCGCACCCTCAGCCTGCTCGTGGAGGCGGACCTGCTCCGCCAGATCGACCTGGGCGACCACCAGACGACCTACGATCCCAACTTCCTCGACAAACCCTCCCACAACCACCTCGTCTGCATCGACTGCGGCCGCGTCGTGGAATTCGAGGATTCCCACCTCGACCTCCTGAACGACTGCGTGACCCGCCGCCTCGGCTTCAAACCGATCCGCCAGTCGATCAAGATCGAGGCGAACTGCGAGCAACTCCGCCTGAAAGGCCGCTGCCCGAACCTGATCGCCAGCCGCTTGACCGGGAAAAGGCTGCGGAAGAAACGGTAGAGCCGGTCTTCTGCAGGATTGCGTGCAGGTCACCTTCCGTGTAGTCTGCTCGCATGATCGACGCCGCTGCCATCGAAAAAGAGGCGCTGTTGTTGCCCGAGAACGATCGGGCATTGCTGGCCGACCGACTTCTCGAAAGCCTTTCGCCCGTGGATCCGTCGCTCCGGAAAGCATGGGTGGAAGAGCTCGATTCAAGAATGGAGGCTTTCCATCGGGGTGAGATCGAGGTGCTGGATGGGCCCCAAACCATGGCCAATCTCCTTAACCGCTTCAAGTGACCCATCGCTTTCTTTCCACGGCAGAGCAAGAACTGGTGCTTGCCGCGGAATATTATGATGGGAAGTCCGAAGGCCTCGGACGGGGTTTCCTATTGGAAGTGGAGGCGGTCATCGGGCGCATTCTTCGCTTCCCGGAAGCTTGGGGCCTGATATCTGGAAATTACCGGCACTGCAACCTCCGCCGGTTTCCCTACACGGTGGTTTATTCGATCGTCAGGGAGGACGAAATCCTGTTCATATCCGTTTTCCACCAAAGCCGCGAACCGCTTTCGTGGAAGAACAATCTTTGAGCCGGCCGGAAGAAATAAGATGTTCCCGCGGGAGGATGTTTGCTAGCACATCAGGCTCATGATCCCCTTGGTTTTCTTCACACACGTTGGCTATCTCTTCGGGGGCTTGATGGTCGCCGTCGTTTTCACGCGGATCTCCTATGCCATCTGCCCGAAAATCACGCGGGCACCCTTGCTCGATTTCTTCATCAGCCTGTTCACCTGGATGCCCTGGGTGGCGGGCTACCTGCACCTCGGCTGGTGGGGCATCCCTGCAGCGCTGCTGGCCCAGTTTCTCGCGCTTCATGCCTTCTGCCTGATGGACCGGATGATCCGCGGGAAGAAAGGCCCCACCTTGACGGATGCCCAAAACCGGCTCCTCGGCCCGGTGCGCAACCAGATCGCGCTGCTCGCCACCACACCGGCGGTGCCTCTCTTCGTGCTGACGCGCCTGATCGAAACCTTCGTCTATCCGATCGTCGCCAGGTTGGCGAAACTCCCGCATTACAAGCTCGGAGACTGGGTGAATCTCTCGCGGCACAAATACGACGGCCTCATCGGCTACGACCTGGTATGGTGCTGGTACTGCGACTGGATGACCGGCCTGTGGTCGCTCGGCACGGAAATGCTCCGCAACATCGAGTCCTTCTGGTGCCCGATCCGTTTCCGCGATGATGCCAAGAACCAGAACGCCATGATCGACTTCCCCGACATCGCGAAATGGGCCCCGGCGGATGGAACCATGGAGGATGCCGTCCGCGCCTTCGAGAAGCACTACGATGGCAAACGCGTGAACAGCTGGTGGGGCCATCCGGACCGCAAAGAAGAAGATGCCGAATGACCTTCCGCCACATCAGCCCTAACAGCGAATACCGTTCACTGCGGCTGCTGAGCGACGGCGGACGCTGGGAACTCGGCATGAGTCCCTACAGCCACGGCATGAGGATGCGGATGGGCTTCACCGGCCGCCCCCCGCGCGTGATGGATTTCTGCATGGGCCGGGACGCGGAACTTTGGCCCAAGGTGCTGGTGGCGGTGCTGGCGAGATTGTCCTCGTTGGAAGAAGGATCTACCCGAGAAGAAGTCGATGCGGTTTTCCCGTGGGCGGGAACGCGGGCGGATCTATCAACCCATCTGGAGAAGTTGTTTCATCCGGCGGAGTGTGCCGCCCGGGTTAGCCACTTGTCGTCCTGATAGTTTTTGTTATAACAATTGCCCATGAACGGGAAAGATGGCATGGCCGTGGCGCTGGAACGCATCCGCAAGGAACAGGAGGAGCGCACCGGATTTTTGGATCTGGGATGCCAGGGGCTGACCGATTTGCCAAGCGAGCTGGCGGACCTAACGCATTTGGATTCGCTGAATCTCGGGTTGTTTTGGCTCAATGCGGAAGGCAGGCCGGTTTTCGCTGGAGGCGACGCCCACAATCGACTCGGAAATGCGAACTGGGATGTCTTGCGGAGTTTTCCAAACTTAAAATCCCTTTCTGTGAGCAACTGCGCTGTGGACGATTTCGGTTTCCTCACATTCCTTTCCCGCCTGATTCAATTATCCATCGCAGGGAATCCAACCAGCAGCCTCTCGACCCTCGCCGAGCTCACATCCCTCCAGTCGCTCTATTGCTCCTCTACCCAGGTCAGCGATCTCTCGCCCCTCGCTAAGCTCACATCACTCCAGTCGCTCTATTGCTCCTCCACCCAGGCCAGCGACCTCTCACCCCTCGCCAAGCTCATATCTCTCCAGTCGCTCAACTGCTCCAACACCTCGGTCAGCGACCTCTCGCCCCTCGCCAAGCTACCATCCCTCCAGTCGCTCAATTGCTCCTCTACCC
>CAXTTX010000176.1:0-3170 GCA_964247045.1 uncultured Verrucomicrobiales bacterium
CGCCTTCGCGGCGCGAATGTCCCGAAGTCCGCCATCGAATCGCTCGTCAAGCAGCTCACCGAAAGCCTGCGTGGCCTCGCGGAGGAAAAGTCGCCCAGCCAGCTGGAGGCTCATTCCCGCTCGCTGCTGGTCCTCGCCATCGCCGGTTCCCCGCAAACCGCCTATCGCAACAAGCTCTTGGATCGCGTCGCGGAACTCACACCCTCCGCCCGCTGCCTGCTCGCCACCTCCATCGCGCTTGAGGAAAATGGCAACGGGCCGAACCTCGCCACCGCGAAGGCGCTCATGGCCTCCACCGTTCCCTTCAAATCGAAATACGATGGATGGATGCCCTGGTCCGCCGAGGAAGCCTATCAACTGATGGCCTGGAATGCCATTGATCCGCTCGGACAAGGCGCCTTGAAATCGCTCGATAAAATGCTCCACCAGCGCAACCCGTACGGCGAGTGGCGCACCACCTGGGTCAACGGCTGGAGCCTCATCGCCATGGCAGGGTTTGCCCGCAACGAGAAACTGGACGAACAGCCGGTGTCGCTGACGCTCGGCTCCGGTCCCAATGCCGAGAAGATCAGCCTCACAGGCGAGCAACCCGTCACTTCGCGCTCCTTCAAGCTATCCCCGGATCTCGACCTGGCGTTCGTCGCCGACCGCGCGGCCCACGTCCGCATCAACGTCACCGGAAAACCGAAGATCGAGCCGATCCAACCGGTTGCCACCAATGGCCTCTCCATCGACCGCATCTATGAAAAGATCAATGCCGATGGCACCTCCGCCATTCTAACCGAGCCCCAGGTCGGCGACCTGATCCGCGTGACCCTGCGCGTCAGCCTGCCCAAGGACGACTCCCGCTACCTCGTCATCGACGATCCTCTGCCCGCGATCTTCGAGACCGTGAACAACGACTTCAAGTCGCAGCGCTCCGCCCAGGAGATCAGCACCAGTGAGAACGATTGGAACGTCAGCCATTCCGAACTCCGGACCGACCGCGCCACCTTCTTCCTGGACCACGTCTGGCGGAAGGGCACCTACAAGGTCAGCTACCTCGCCCGCTGCACCCTCTCCGGCCAAGCCGTTGCCCCGCCCGCCAAAGCGGAAGGCATGTATGACCCCGAGAACTTCGCCCTCTCCGCATCGCGGGTGTTCACCGTCAGGTGAACGTATCATCCAAGCTGCCGCTTCTTCGTTCGCCGTGACGCCTCTTCGTTCGTTGTGACGCCTTCAGGCGTTCTGCCGGACCGAAAACTGCCATACAAAGCACACCATCCTATCCAAGCTCTCCATGCCCTACCTCTGGCGGAATCTCACTCCAGCAAAGCGTGGGGAGCTCCTGGTCTATCGCAGGAACTTCAATCGCCCTTGGCACAGCCCGCCTCATTTGGAGCAGGAAGGCAGCCTCTACTACCACCTCACCGCCGCTTGTCTCAACCACGAGCCCCACATCGGCCACAGCCCCGACCGAATGGCCTCTTTCAGCCGGGATCTCCTCGCGTCGCTCCCTGAACCACCCGTGGCATGGTGTGTCCTGCCCAATCACTATCACCTTCTGGCCCGCTGCCCCGATCTCAAGTCCACCCTCCAATCTCTAGGAAAACTCCACGGCAGGACATCCTTCCTCTGGAACGGCGAGGAAAATACCCGCGGCCGCAAGGTCTGGTGCAACAGCGCCGACCGTTCCATGCGTGGCGATGATCATTTCTGGGCCACCGTGAATTACATCCACCACAACCCGGTAAACACGGCTACGTCCTCCAATGGACCGATTGGCCCTTTTCAAGCGCCACCGATTTCCTCGAATCCATCGGCAGGGACGAAGCCATCGCCCTCTGGAAAAGCCACCCCATCCTCGACTACGGAAAAGGCTGGGACGATTGAGCCCACCCCCTTCGTTCATCATGCCACTTCGTTCATCGTGCCATCTTCGTTCATCGCGCCCTCTTCGTTCGTTGTGACGCCTTCAGGCGGTTTGCAAGACCAGCGCCCATGTTGAACACCGTTTCCATCCTTCCCCGTGTTTGCAATCATTCTATTCCACGATTCCCAAGCGAATCCTATCAGTGAATGGAATCTTCGAATGCTGATATCGCCTTTACTCGTCCCGCAAACCGCCAAAGAGAGCCTTGGCTGACACGCACGGGGCATGGCCCAGCCAAAAGTCGGCACTACAACCGAAGTGCCCCCCCGGAACCTTCCCGCGCGCCCCCTTATTGCGGCAATTGCCAATCAAGCCGCTTTCTGATGATGTAAAAACGATATCCGGATGCGTTCCCGCCACTACATCCTCATCGCGATCTTGGCAGCCGCACTGGCCGTCTTTCTGGCCATCCCGCGGAATACTCTTCCGCCGGGTGGATACACGGTGTCCGGAACTAGCTCTGAAAAGCTTCCGGCCTCCGGCAATGACGCTGAGGCATCGGACCCGGAGAAAACCTCCCGCACGAAATCCAAAATCCGCGATCCCCGACGAAAACCAACGCTTGAGGAAACCAAAAGTCTGCTCAAGGAGACGATTCTCCCGGCTCTGGACGTGCCCGAACAAAGCATTGCGGATCGAGTCAAGGAGCTAAACCGGTTGCTCCGGGAATCCGAAATTCCTCCCAACCTTCTAACTATTATCATCGATCCGGATGACTCAAGACGCGAAAGGCCGATCTCAAATTTCACAACCCCCGAACTCAGGATCCGGAATATTCCTCTCGTGACGGCCCTGCAATACATGACCGGGAGCACGATCCACCAGTTCCGGGTGTTGCCTGGGCGCGTCGAATTCTGGAACTACACGTACATGCCCGAGCAGCTTCTTTACAATGAGAAGGTCAAGGCCATCGAGGAAGCCCAGGAACGTGTCATACGGGCACCGGAGGACGACAAGGCGTTTGCGGAGTGGAACAGACTGTACGAGGAAGTCCACGGCCCTCTGGAGCCCCCCGGAGGAACAGACCAAATCCCGATACCAGAGGGCGACGATCCATTCGCCGAGCCTGGCTCCGAGGACGTGCCCCTGCCAACACCGGATACAGACGACCCATTTGCCGGCAAAAAGTAATCCAGGCACCCGATCAAGGACAAAAAAGAAGCCGGCGGAAACCGAAGCGGGGGGGAACTCGATTTTCGCCGGCCTTTTCGAACCGGGGGGGAGGGTTCAACGTCGGGGGGATGTTTTATCTCGGGGG
>CAXTTX010000176.1:3180-10277 GCA_964247045.1 uncultured Verrucomicrobiales bacterium
AATTCCGGCCACTGCGCTACCACGTGATCGCGTGGGGTCCGCCTATCAGGCCGTTTCCTTCTTCCGGAAGCAATCCACCGTATGGTCGTTGATCATCCCCACGGCCTGCATGTAGGCATACATCGTCGTGGTGCCCACGAAATTGAACCCGGCCTTCCGCAGCGCTTTGGAAAACGCGTCGGATTCCGGTGAATGGGTTTTGAAGTCCCCGGCGCCCTTGTGCCGGTTCACGATGACTTTCCCCTTCGTGAAACTCCAGATCCAGTCCACCGGATCGCTGATCTCCAGCCAGGCACGGGCGTTCTGGCGGACCGAGTAGACCTTCCCCCGGTGCCGGATGATGCCGGGATCCAGCAGAACCTTCTCCAGTTTCGCATCCGTCATCGCTGCCACTTTCTCCGGATCGAATTGATGGAAAACCTCCCGATAGCGTTCCCGCTTCTGGAGCACCGTCCACCAGGAAAGGCCGGCCTGGGCACCCTCCAGGCAGATGTTTTCAAAGAGATAACGCCCGTCACGGCAGGGCACGCCCCATTCCATATCGTGGTATTCTCGATAGAGCGGCTTGTCAGGCGGAAGCCACGGGCAGCGGCATTTGCCGTCGGGAAAGTTGTTGTTCATCGTTCAGGGAGAGTGATTCACGAAAGAGGCGGAAGGCCCCGTCGAAACGGGCTTTCGCCGCCCGAGTCTGCGCGCTGGACCGCCCGGGGCAAGGGAGAATCCCGTCTTGCCGCCAGCGTCCGCGCCTGCTTCCATCCGCCCCCCAACCTGCTATCCAACATGGCCAACAAAGATGTCACCGATCCTGCCCGCATGGAAAAAATCGTTTCGCTGTGCAAGCGCCGCGGCTTCGTTTTCCAAGCCGGGGAGCTCTACGGCGGCCTGAACGGCGTGTGGGACTACGGCCCGCTCGGCGCCGAGCTGAAGCGCAACCTCAAGGACTACTGGTGGCGCAAAACCGTCCAGGAGCGCGATGACGTGCTCGGCATGGACGGCTCGATCCTCACCATGGAGCAGGTGCTCGTCGCCTCCGGCCACGTCGGCGGTTTCTCGGACCCGATGAGCGACTGCCTCCTTTCCAAGGCACGTCTCCGCGCGGACCAGATCCCCGAACAGGACGGCACGGTCGTCTGGTTCAATGGCGCGAGCCACCCTGCGAGCAACTGGAGCGTCGAGCGCCAATTCGCTGTCCTTATCGCTCCCGGCAAGGAAGTCGGAGAGGCGCACAAAACCGCGCGGAAATACTACTCCGAATTCCTTGCCAACAAGCAGATCTCCCCGAAGGAAATCGAACTGGTGGAGGACCGCCGCGAGGAAGTGAAGGGCACCACCCGCTTCAACCCGGACAACGGCTCGCTCCTCACCGAGCCCCGCCAGTTCAACCTGATGCTCCAGACGAACTTCGGAGCGACCGGCGAGCAGATCGCCTACCTCCGTCCGGAGACGGCCCAGTCCATCTTCGTGCAGTACAAGAACGTGCTCGATTCCAACCGCGTGAAGCTGCCCTTCGGCATCGCCCAGGTCGGCAAGTCCTTCCGCAACGAGATCAACCCGCGCAACTTCACGTTCCGCTCGCGCGAGTTCGAGCAAATGGAGATCGAGTACTTCTGCCATCCGGACGACGGCATGCGTCTCACCGACGAGTGGCTGGAAACCCGCCTCTCGTTCTACGAGGAGATCGGTATCCCCCGGACAAAACTGCACATCAACGACATCCCGGATGGCGAGCGCGCCTTCTACTCGAAGAAGACCTACGACATCGAATACGAGTTCCCCTTCGGCGTGCAGGAACTGGAAGGCGTGGCCTACCGCACCGACTACGACCTCGGCGTGCACCAGAAGGCTTCCAACAAACCGCTCCTCTACTTCGACGAGGAAACGAAGGAAAAGTTCCTCCCCCACGTGGTGGAACCTTCCGCCGGTTGCGACCGCACCGTGCTCGCGCTCATTTGCGAGGCCTTCGACGAGGAAACCCTCACCGATGACAAGGGCAAGGAGGACATCCGCACCGTGCTGCGATTCAAGCCCGCGATGGCTCCGGTGAAGGTGGGTATTTTCCCCCTGCTCAAGAAGAACGAGGAGCAGGTCCGCATCGCGAAGGAGATCCAGAAGTCCCTCCAAAAGTGGATGACGGTTTCCTACGATGACGGCGGTGCCGTCGGCCGCCGCTACCGCCGCCAGGACGAGGTCGGCACGCCCTTCTGCATCACCGTGGACTTCGAGACCCTCGGCGACGAAGGCAAGGAAGAGCTGAAAGGCACCGTCACCGTCCGCCACCGGGATTCCATGGACCAGGAGCGCATGCCCATCGAGGCCTTGCTCCCCTGGCTGCTGGACCGCGTGCGCTGACCTCCATCAGCCGCGGCCGCTTTCTTCGTTCGTTGTGCCCGCCTTTCAGGCGGTCGGCCGGACGGACGTGTGCCATTTTACCACGTAATCCTCTCACTGGCCCCATCTTGAATTCGTTCATGATCAGTGCTTCCCGCTACCTTTTTCCTGTTTTCATATTGGCAGACGGGCAGTTGGTTGAGACGCGCCCTCCGGCTTGCTAGAATGGTGCCATGCCACCACCCACGAGCCTGCCCGAACCACCTTTCTCTGAAACCCTTCCCCGGTGCTTTCCCCGCCTCTTCAGGTCTCAGGTCTTCGAAAAAACTCAAAACAGTTGGCATTTGTTGCCATTCGCCCCCGCCCGCCTCACCCGGCTCGCTCAAACCTGTTGATCATTTGCGTCTTGCAAAAAACGGCCCGCTTTTTTCCCGGGACCCGTTCCCGACAAAAAACTGCAAAATCACTGCTCCATCGTGCTGCTAGCTACAAAAAAGAACAAATTCGCCCGTCATTTTGACGGTTTTTTACGGCTTTGATCCCTCTTTCCTCCTCCCTTGAAGAATAAGCATTTCAACAAGAGGAGACCCTGCTCCCTCTTTCGTCCCCTCTTGATTCTTCCAGACAGCCCCGCCAGTCTCCGCCCATGTCCGAACCCGCGCTGACCCCCATGATGGCCCAGTACCAGGCCATGCGGCGGTCGCTGCCCGCGGACATCATCCTGTTTTACCGCCTCGGCGACTTCTACGAGATGTTCTTCGAGGACGCGAAAACCGCCTCGCCCATCATGAACGTCGCCCTGACCAAACGCGGCGGCACCCCCATGTGCGGCGTCCCCTATCATGCCGCCCAAGGCTACATCGCGCGCCTGCTGAAGGCGGGAAAACGGGTGGCCATCGCAGAGCAAACTTCCGAGGCCGTCGCGGGCAAACTCGTGCAGCGCGAAATCGCGCGGATTCTCACGCCGGGTTCCATCGACGACTTCGAGCTACTCGACGACCAGCGGCCGAACTACCTCGCCGCCGTTTTCCGCCACGGAAAAACCGTCGGTCTCGCCTGCGTCGATCACACGACCGGGGAATTCACCATCGCCGAGTACGCAGAAGTCGGGCAACTGGGGGACGAACTGGCCCGGATTTCGCCTTCGGAGCTGCTGATTCCGGATCACCAGACGGCCGAGTTCGGTTCGCTGGTCAATTGCCTGGTTTACGAGGGCTACACCTTCCTGCCGGAACACGCCTCGCAACTGCTGAAAGAGCATTTCAGCGTGCATTCGCTGGATGGTTTCGGCTGCGCCAACCTCCACTCCGCCAGCGGCGCGGCCGGGGCGGTGTTGCACTACCTGCTTCACCAGCTCAGGCGTCCCTGCGGCCACCTTCATCCACCACGGGTGCGTGAAAGCGCGGATCACGTCCTGATAGACGCAGCCTCACAGCGCAACCTCGACCTCGTGGATTCCCGCTCCGGAAAAGCGCACACGCTGCTAGGCGTGCTGGACCGCACCGCAACGCCGATGGGCGCACGCCTGCTCCGCGACTGGATCCTGCATCCGCTCCGCGACAAGGCGGCACTCACCGCGAGGCAGGACCTCATCGCGGCTTTTCTCGCGGAACCCTACTTGTTGTCGAAGTGCCGTGAAGCGCTCAAGGGCATCCGCGATATCGAACGCACGACTTCCCGCCTCTCACAGGGTTCCGGCAACGCGCGCGACCTGCAATCGCTTGCCATCTCCCTATCGCACATTCCCCCGCTCAAGGAGGATCTTTCTTCCCTGCCGGACGCGCCCTCGCTTAAGCCGCATCTTTGCTCGCGCCTCCATGCGTTCGATGAACTGACACAAATGCTGGCGTCCGCCTTGGCCGATGAACCGCCCGCCCATCTCCGCGATGGCGGCGTCATCCGCGACGGATGGTCGCCCGAACTGGATGACCTCCGCAACGCCGCGCGCGGCGGCAAGGATTGGATCGCCCGCCTGCAGGTGGACGAGCGCAAGCGCACCGGCATCGACTCGCTGAAGATCAAATTCAACAACGTCTTCGGCTACTTCATCGAGATCACCAGCACCCACCTCGCGAAGGTGCCGGACGACTACACGCGCAAGCAAACGATGTCGAACGCGGAGCGCTACATCACACCCGCACTGAAGGAAATGGAGAACAAGGTGCTCGGCGCGGAGGAGCGTTCCAAACAGCTTGAAAACGAACTTTTCCTTGAACTCCGCGGCCGGGTGATCAAGCACCTGCCGCAGCTCCAGGAAACCGCCGCGGCCGTCGCCGGCATCGACGTGCTTTGCGCGCTCTCGGAGGTCGCGCAATACCACCGCCACTGCCGCCCGGTCCTCACGGATGACCGCGGCTTCTTCGTCAACAACGGCCGCCATCCCGTGCTGGAACAAACACTCACCGACGTGAAGTTCGTTCCCAACGACACAGAACTCGATCCCGAGACCGCGCGGCTCCAGATCCTGACAGGACCTAACATGGCGGGTAAATCCACCTACATCCGCCAGATCGCCCTGATCTCGGTGATGGCGCAGATCGGCGCTTTCGTGCCGGCCGAATCGGCGACGCTGGGCCTGGTGGACCGGATCTTCTGCCGGGTCGGCGCGTCGGACGATCTCTCGCGCGGCCAATCCACCTTCATGGTGGAAATGAGCGAGACCGCCCTGATACTCAACCATGCCACCGACAAGTCGCTGGTCATTCTCGATGAAATCGGCCGCGGCACCGCCACCTTCGACGGTCTTTCCATCGCCTGGGCCGTGGCGGAGCATCTGCACGACACCATCGGCTGCCGCACGCTTTTCGCCACGCACTACCACGAGTTGACCGACCTCGCGAACACCAAAGCCGCCGTCGCCAACTACAACGTCGCCGTTAGGGAGTGGAACGACGAGATCATCTTCCTGCATAAGATCCTGCCCGGTGCCGCGGACAAATCCTACGGCATCCAGGTCGCCCGCCTTGCCGGGCTTCCCAAGCCCGTCGTCGAACGCGCGAAGTCGATCCTCTCCCACCTTGAACTCCACTCGGTGAAGCCGGAGGCAAAAAAACAAGGCCCCAAGGCAAAGAACACGGTACAAGACCAGAACATCATGCCGAAGCCCAACCCTCCCCAAATGGATCTCTTCGCGGAGTTTTGAGTGCCTGCATTTCCAGCTGCGAATTTTCCAACTATCCCTCATGTCCCTCTCCCGGTTCTGCCGCTTCTTCACGGCCGTTGCCAAGATCGCCTGCCTTCTGGCGATCCTCGTGCTCCCCGCGCCCCGCGCGGCAGCCCACCCCATGGATGACAGCCAGATCTGGGGCCAACAGTTGCTCACGGAGTGGGGCTATGAATACGACATCCACTGTTATGGCATGGCCCTGTTGGAAGGCCGCTACCCCTGCATCGTCTACGCCACTACCCCCAACTATCCGGAACCCTACTCTCTCCGCCGCGTCACTTGGCGGGATGGCCGGCGCGAGGATGAACCGATGTTTCCTGCGGGCGGGGAGGTCGTCGACATCCAGCTCGTGGCGCGCGGGCGGGAATTGTTCATGACCTATGAATATGAGCACGATGGTCACTACCGCCAGACCCGCTTCTCGCGGATGACCTCGTCCGGCTGGACCGAGCCGGAAAACGTGTCCCCCGCAAGAGGATACAGTGGCCACTACCGCACCATTCTCGACGTCACGCCGCAGGGCGAACCTTGCATCGCCCTCTCCACCCTGGACGAGGGGGGCCGCGCGAAGCTGGCCATCTGCCGGCGCGGCGAAGGCGGCTGGAGCATCGCCACCGCGCTGGAAACCGGCAATTCCCCCTATCACACCCGCTTCACGATCACCGCCGATGGGAGAATGCATTTCATCTACATGCCTCCGGGTTACGACCCGCAGATTCCCCTCATGCACGCCATCTTCGCCGATGGAGCCTGGTCCAGCCGCCAGATCTCGACGACCGACTATCCCAGTGTCCTGTTCAAGGGGCCGGATGGGCTGCCCCGCCTGCTCTTCACACGCGGGGCGAATGGCTACCCCTGCCTCATGGAATTCACCGGCCAGGCATGGAGCGAGCCGGTCCCCACCGGTGGCGTGTGGGGAGGATTCACCTCCGCCACCATGGCTCCGGATGGCTCCATTTATGCCACCCAGGGACAAAATTTGCTCTACCGGAAAAACGGTGTCTGGGGGAATCTCTTCTCCTGCCCTGCCAGCCACGTGCTGGCCGACGACCTTGGCAACCCCCACCTGTTGGGCCTGGATAGGGCCCAGCTTTTCTATCGGACACGTGTTCCCTCCCGCTGGAGCCACTCCCAGGTGACCGCGACGGATGGCAGCGCGGACATGTCGCTCCAAGGTCTCGTCTTCCGTACCGATGACCAGCCGCGCGTGCTCTCCCTGCGCATCGGTCCGCAACCCGTCGCCTCCCAACAGCACAATCGCAACGGCAACACCTGGCAAACCTTCCCGGTGAACCATGATCTCTACAATGCGGAGTATGCCATGGACAGCCTGAACCGCTTGCATGTGTTCAGCCACTGGGGCAGTTACGCCGTCGGTCCGCGCACGGATCTGCGGACCGAGTATCTGCCGGTCACCCAAGTCGCGGGAAGCTCGGACGATCTCGCATCCCTGGTCCTGGATGACTGGGAATCGCCACACGTGACTTTCCCATGCACCGAGGGCAGTGCCAATGACTACTCCATCAAATATGGCAGGAAGGTCGCCGGCCAATGGGTCGTGGAAATCGTCACTCTTGTGAAAAACATCTACAAGGATTCCGCC
>CAXTTX010000177.1:0-8764 GCA_964247045.1 uncultured Verrucomicrobiales bacterium
TTTTACCGTTCCTTAACATCCGCGGAACCATGCCGGGCGTTTCAAGACTCACGCAGGCCGGTCGCGATTGGCAGGCGCGCCGCCCGGATCGCAGGGAACAGCCCGCCGAAAAAGCCGATGACGGTCGCGAAAGCGATCGCCATGCCTAACAACGGCAGCGTCACCGTGAAGGAGAACGTCACCTGGCTGAAGGTCTGCCAGTTGATCGTTGAGGCGCGGTAGCCGTCGAAAAGCAGATAGGCCGCCACGGCTCCGAGCACCCCGCCGGCGATGGAAAGCAGAACGGACTCCACCAGCACGGACACGATGACCGGTCCCGTGCCGAATCCGACCGCGCGCAGCGTGGAAATCTCCCGCGTCCGGTCCGCCACCGCGCTATACATCGTGTTGAGCGCGCCGAACAACGCCCCCAGCGCCATCAGCCCGGCGATGAACACGCCGATGGTGGTGATGAACTGGGTCACCATCTCGGACTGCTCCGCGTAAAACTCGGACTGCCGCACGACCTTCACCGCCCGTTCTCCGCTCAGCGTCGGGTTGGAAGTCAGGTAGTCCTTGAACTCCTGGAAGGCCGCGGGGCTCGTCAATTTCACCTGCACGGATTGATAGCCATCACGGTGATAAGCCGGTTGAAGAACATTGGCATCCGCCCAGATCTCCGATTCCGCGAGGCCGCCCTTGGCCTTGAAGATCCCGACCACGGTCCAGACGTTCTGGCCGATTTTGATTTCCTTCCCCATGTCCAGCCCCGCGAAAGCATCGGCCGCGCCGACACCGACGATCACCTCGTTCTTGCCGGTCTCGAAACGGCGGCCCGCGACCATCTCGATGTTGCCGCGCACGTCGTAAGCCCCGGCTTCCACGCCGCGCAGCGGGACATTCGCATCGGTGCCCGTGGAACGCTTCGGAAGATTGATGATGACGAACAACTCCGCCGAGGTGACCGCCACGCTGCCGTTGCGGGCGATGCCCGGTGCGTCGGAAACGGTCCTCACGGTCTCCCGGTCCAGGCCGCTGTTCATTTCACTGTCCGCGCCTACGCGCAGGACGATCGCCACGTCGGGCGATGAGGAAACGGTCATCGCCTTCCGGAATCCTTGGGCGATGGCCAGCACGCCGACCAGAACCCCCACCACGCCGGCGATGCCGATCGCCGCCGTGAGCGTTGAACCCTTGCGCTCCGGAATGGACCGGAGACTGGACGAGGCCACGGAGACCACCTGGGTGAGGAAAGACATGATGGGAAAGGGGATTGGGATATCAGCCGCGCAGGCGGAGAGCTTCGGAAATTCTCAGGCGCATCGCCTGCCAGGCGGGCATCGCCCCGGCCACGATGCCCAAGACGAGCGCGAGCACCGCGCCAAGGGCCATGTGGTCCGGCGGCACCTTGAAGATGGGGAATATGTCCGGTGCCGGGCTCGGTCCCGCGGTCAGCAGCGCGGCGAGCGCCAGCCCGCTGAAGCCTCCCAGCACCGCGATGAAACACGACTCCAGCAACACCAGCACCAGGACCCGCGTGTTTGTGAAACCCATGGCCTTGAGCACTCCCAGTTCGCCGGTCCTTTCCCGCACCGATTGCGCCATCGTGTTGCCCGCCACCAGGAGGATGGTGAAGAACACCGCGCCCACCACCGCCATCACGATGGAGCCGATGTCGCCGATCTGCTTGGCAAACCCTTGGGCGAACGCGCCCTCAGGTTCGGTCTTGGTCTCGTAGGGTGAATTCTCGAAATTCTGGTCGATGGCCAGGGCGACCTCTGCCGCCTTGTCAGGGTCCGCGATGCGGATTGTATACCATCCCACCTGCCCTTTGGTCCGCTGGCGTGCTTCCTCGAAGTAGTCGTACCGGAAGAAGATGCTGTTGGTGTCGCTACCCTTCTTCGTGTTCTCGAAGATGCCCGTGATCTCGAATTCCCACTGGGTCATCCCGACGGGCACACCCCAGATGGGAGACTGCAAGGGAATGCGGTCGCCCACCTTCATCTGGAGCTTGTCGGCGAGCATCCGGCCGATGATCGCGCCGGTGCGCGTGTTCTTCCATGCCTTTTTCTCCTCTTCCTTCAGCGTGATCTCGGGAAACATGTCTAGGAAATCGTCCGGCACCACGGGCATGGAGGCAAAGAACGATTTCTTCGGATCCTGATAGATTCCCCCGAACCAGGTCTGGTGGCACACCGCGGAAACCCCGGGTAACGTCTTGATCCGCTGGGTGTAGCTTTCCGGCAGCGTTTGGATCAGCGAAACCTTGTGCCGTGTGATCAGACGGTCCTTGCCCGCCATGGTCACGCCCGCGTTGAACGCCTCCTTGATCGCCCCTAGGAACGCGAACAACAGGAACGCGATCAGAATGGAAAGAAAGGTCAGCGCCGTGCGCAGCTTCTTCCGTTTCAACCCGGCCCAGACCAATGGAAGGAATTTCATCGCGCTGTCAGTCGTCGTTTAGGATTTCGAGAAGCTGGTCCTTGTCCAGATCCACCGGGGGGGTCTCGCGTGCGGCTGCGAACGCGCCTTCCGGCTCGGTTTTCGTTTCGAAAGGGGTGTTCTCAAAGCGCTCGTCGATCGCCTTGGCCACTTCCGCGGCCTTGTCTTCATCCGTGATGCGAACGATAAACCAACTCACCTGCCCCTTGGTCTTTTGCCGCGCTTCATCGAGATAGTCGTAGCGGAGGATCAGGCCGGGCATGTTGCTGTTCTCGCGGGTGTCATCGAAGATGCCCACGATATCGAATTCCCACTGCTCCTTGCCCGCGGGTACACCCCAGAGGCGGGATTGAAGGGAAATGCGGTCACCGACCTTCTTTTGCAGCTTTTCAGAAACCGCCTTGCCGATGATAGCGCCCGTAGGCGTGGTCTTCCAAGCCTGCTTCTCCGCGTCTCCCAGCTTGATCTCCGGGAACACGTTGAGGAAATCATCTGGTTCTACCGCCATGGAGCCGAAGAACTTGTCCGGGTCCTGATAGACCCCACTGAACCAGGTCTGGTGGCAGACTGCAGCCACACCGGGCACCGGGAGGATACGTCTCTTGTAAGCCTCCGGCAGTGTCTGGATCAAGGAGACCTTGTGGCGGGTGATCAGGCGGCCTTTGTCCGCCACGTTCACGCCTGCGTTGGAGGGTTCCTCGGTCGCTCCGAGGAAGGCAAACGACAGGAATGCGACAGAAATTGGGAGGAAGCTTAGCGCTGTGCGCAGTTTCTTTCGTTTCAATCCGGCCCGGACCAATGGAGGGAACCTTGTCATCCTGTCAGTCCACCGGGTTGTTGGAAAGTTGCCCCTTGTCCAGATGCACCGTGCGGCTCGCGCGTGCCGAGGCGTGCGGATCGTGCGTCACCATGATGATCGTCTTGCCGTGATCCTTGTTCAGCGATTGCAGCAGGCTGAGGATCTCATCGCCGGACTTCCGGTCCAGGTCGCCCGTCGGCTCATCGCAGAGCAGCACCGTCGGATCCGTCACGATCGCCCGCGCGATGCCCACCCGCTGCTGTTCACCACCGGACATCGTCCGGGGGAAATGTTTCGCTCGGTGCGGAAGCCCGACCGCTTCCAGCGCCGCCGCCACGTGCTGCTTGCGCGCCGCTTTGTTCAAATGCGTCAGCAACAGCGGCAGCTCGATATTCCGCTCCGCGTTCAGCGCCGGCAGCAAGTTGTAAAATTGGAAAACGAACCCGATGTGCCGCGCCCGCCACGCTGCCAGTTGCCCGTCGGAAAGCTGGTTCACCTGGTCCGGGCCGATCTGCACGCTGCCGGAGGTCGGCCGGTCGAGCCCGCCGATCAAATTGAGCAGCGTCGATTTCCCCGAGCCGGACGGTCCCATCAACGCGAGAAACTCACCATCCGCGACTTGCAGGTCCAGCCCCGAGAGCACGTGGATGTCTTCCGAGCCCCGCTTGAAGGTTTTCGAAACGTTGGTGATGCGGACGAGAATGTCGCGGGGAGTGCTCATCGTGGGTTTTCTACAGTGACCTTCGTGCCATCGGCAAGGCCGGAAGGCGGATTCAGCACCACGCTGTCTCCCTTCGAAAGGCCCGCGTTGATCGTGATCTGTCCGCCGCTGGCATTGCCCGCCTGCACCGCGCGGCGTTCCACCTTGTCGTCCGCCACCACCCAGGCGATGTCGCGGTCCCCGTCCTTCTGGAGCGCTTCCTTGGGAATGGTTAGGGCGATCTTCGGCACTGCGGAGGCCGGTTGTGCCGGCTCATCGCTTTGGAAGGCCACCTTCACCCCCATCTCCGGCAAGATACGCGGATCCAGTTTCTCAAACCCCACCCGCACCTTCACCGTCGCCTTCTGCCGGTCCGCCGTTGGAATGATCGCGATCACCTTCGCCGGGATCTTCCAGTCCTGGTAGGCATCCAGCGTCGCCTCCACCGGTTGGTTCGCCTTCACCCGGTTGATGAAACTCTCGCCCACGTCCACCTCGATCTCCAGCGAGGCCATGTCCACCAGCGTGCAAATCCCCGTGCGCGTGAATCCTCCGCCCGCCGACATCGGCGAAATCATCTCCCCCGGCTGCGAATCCTTCGTCGTCACCACGCCCGCGAAAGGCGCGCGGATGATCGTGTCATCCACCTGTTGCTTCCAATCATCCACCTGCCGCTCCGCGACGATGATCTCCGCCCGCAGCCGCTCGATCCTCGCCTGTTGCGTGCGGGCGTCCGCGGTCACCTTCGCCCGTTCGGTCGCGCTCACCACGCGGCTGTTCTCGATGCCCGAGTAGCGTTTCAACTCGGCTTCAGTATAAGCGGCCATCGGTTCGGTTTCGGAAAGCGCACGCTTGGATGCCTCCAGTTGCGCCATCGCCAGCCGCAGCCCGGACTCCGCGTTCGACGAATCCAGCCGCGCCACCACCTGGTCCTTGTCCACCTTCATCCCTTCCTCCACCAGGATCTCCGTCACCTTGCCGGTGATCTTCGAGGAAACCGTCGCCTCCAGCCGCGTCGTCACATAGCCGGAAGCATTCAGAAGCGTCTGTCCCCGGCTGCCGCTGCCGCCGGCCTGCGCCTGGACCGTGGCAATCTTCACCTTGATCCCTTGGCCACGCGTGAACCACCACCAGCCGCCGCCCCCGGCCAGCAGGAGCAAAAGCAGGATAATCCACCACTTGCCGCCTCCACCCTTGGAGGCCTGCGGAGCCTGCGAACGGTCGATACGCAATGCTTCAAGGCTGGAGGGCTTGGAATCCATGGAAAGGCGGGAGAAAGACGCGGGCGGCCCTTGGACTAATGGCAAACGGCTTCCCGATCAAGCTCCCGTTGGGAAAATGCCACGCTTCCTAAATCCAGTTCAGTTCCTCCCGCCGGTCCCGGAAGATCAGCCCCAGCGTCCTCGCGTTCGCCATCAGGCAATACATCCCCACCACTGCCATCACCACGTATTTGACGATGAAAAGTCCCGCGAGGAAGTGCTCGAATGCCGAGTTGAGTCCTGAAATCAGGGCCAACAATCCCACCGCCAGGAGGTAATACCATCCGGCCCGGAAGATCGACGGAATCACGATGTGCGGGCTGGCCGCGCTCATCCGTCCCAAGACGACGACCGCCAGCACCGCCATGGGCGAGTAAACCGTGCCGAAGATCTCCAGCGCTGCCACGATGGGCACTTGCGCCCCTTTGCCGGCATAATATTGATAGATCATCATCGGCCCGAATGAAATCAGGCCGATGATCACCAGTTGCAGCATCGGCCAGATCACGTCCTCGAAGAGATTCGAAATGTCCGGATACTCCGGTGCCTCCTTGCCGCCGGTCGCCGAGCTTTCGATCATCTTGAAAAACGTCGCGCAGAAATATGCGAACAGGATCAATCCCGCGATGCCGCCGACCAACGGCGCGATCGACATGAGGTGGCTGGCGATCGTCAGGATCGCGCCGATCACCAGGATATACTTTCCGCCACCGCGGACCGGATAGGTGAAGATGTCCTTGAAAACATTCATGGAAGGGGAGGGGGCATGGGTTCCAACACCTTTCCATAGCAGGGAGGCCGTGCCTTCTCCCATTGGAAAAACACACCATGATTCCACGTCACGCTGCGCGGGCCTCAACGACCGCTTGGGTCACGCGTCACACGGCTTGGCGGTACGGCGCCTTTTCCTCAAAAGCCAGGCGGGGGCGCATGGGAGGATTTTTGCTTTGCGGACTCTGAGAAACGGCTGGCCTCTTTCTCGGTGATCAAACCGTCCTGATTGGTATCCGCCCGGGAGGCGGCGGCATTGAAGCGGATGTTGTCGCTTTCAACGGTCCTTTGCCGGTAAGGCAGGCCAATCCCCACGTCGATGCTGCGGTTCTCTTCGTAGGGAGCCCGGTAGGCCACGTAAAACGTTTCGGTCGCCTTGGCGGTGGCGAAGCGAAAGGAACGGCGTGGTTCATCCTTCACGGCGGTGTATAAGTCACGCATGAGGAAAGAAGGGTGGCAAGGGGTAGCAAAGTGATTGGTTTGATTTTCATGTTTCGTGGATGGGATTTGAGAGATCCCGATTCACTCCGTCGTGCCGGAGTCCTCTTCCTCGTCGAGGACCTCCTGGAGTTTGGAAATCAGGACGGGATACATCTGATGCAGGACCAGCATTTGTTGGTATGAGGCGATTTGTGACTTGTTTCCACTGACGTCCTGATAGGTCCGCCATTGTTCGGGAGTGAGGATTTTTTGGGCGTCCTGGTGGATGGCCGGAGCCGGGGGATCCAGGCTGATGTTCCCGTAGATCTGGACCTTCAAGGGCGCGACGGGTGCGGCCGGGGGATGGAGTTCACGATCCAGGAAGCCGGCGTAGAGACGGTCCTTTTGCTCATCCGTCAGGCTCACCGAGTTGACAATCCGGGAAACTGCCCGGGTGGCATTTTGTTCAGCTCCGGCCCGCTTGAAACTCTCCTCGGAGGATTGTAAGGAGGCCGCCCGGGCCGAGTCGAGGTGCCCGGTGATCCATGCATCTTGACGGCCTGAGATTGCGTTGAGGGCGTCGGCCCGCTGCTCGCCCGTGAGATCCTGATTCAGATAGGCCACCGCGCGTTCGGCATCGAATTGATCGAAGGCCCGCTTGAACTCATCTTGTTCCACCTTGCCGAGCTTCGCCGCGAGAATGATTCGGGAAAGCTTGTCCGCGGACGAGATGATCGGAACGATTTTGGAAATCTCGATGGTTGCGAAAAGTTTTCCGCTGAGCCGTTCGAGGATGCTTTTCTTGACGGGAGGCCGTTCGTTCCGGGTGTCGTCCCGCGGGGTAGCTGCTGTTGTGCGGTCCGCGGTCGGGTTGGAGCGTTCCGCGGTGCGGACGCCGGCACGGACTTCCCCGAGACGACGGGACTGCCAGGTGAAGATGCCGAGGCCTAGCAGGAGAATCAGGGCGAAGGAGCCGGCTGTTTTGACGGGAACGGTCATGGCGGGTGTTCGCTGTTAGTTTCCAGGAAACGGGTTGGGGAGGTCGTTCAGGATCTCCCGGGTCTCCGCGGGTTTCAGCACGGTCAAGGTGCGGTTCAGGATCCGGTTGGGAAACGCGTCCCGGAAGACCCCGTCGCGGACGAGGGTCTGCTGCCAGATTTCCCGCTGGTCGGGATCCAGCACGCTGGCGATGAGATCGTCCGACGTTTCTTCCACGGGTGGCGGGGGCGATAGGAAATTGAGACCCATCTCGATCCTCCGGCTGTGATCGTCTTTCGCCAGGCTCTCGGTGGCCTTGGCCGCTGCCGCGTTGAAAAGGAGTGTCTTTTGATCTTCGGTAAGAAGGACTTTCGAGCTGATGGCGTGGAGGGAGTCTTCGGCAAGCTTTCCGACGGAGGCTGCCCGGCGTTCTTCTTCCAGGCGCCGCAGGGCGAGCATTTGGTCGGGCGTGAGGTGCTCCGCGAACCAGGCGTCGAGGTTTGCCTTGTCTTCATGGCGTTTTTTCACCCTGTCCGGCTCAGGGCCATCTGACATCATGCCTGTCAGGGTTCGTTCCGCTTGTGCGAAGAGAAACTGGTACAAGGCTTCCTCCAGCTCCGGCGGGAGTTTGAGGGCGAGCGCGGTCCGGCGTGATTCCACGCGGGCGGTTTGTTCGAACCAATCCCTAAAGCCGGCGGCGATCTCCCCTTGGACGATGCCCTCAATGACTTTCTCCCGTTTCGCTTCATCAGCGGCGGAAAGGGGAGCCCGCGACCGGCTGCGGGCCGCCTTGGTTTTAACCGGCGCGGCCGCGGTCAAGGAGGGAGGAGTGTTGGATCCGGATGGAGAGATGGAATCCTTCCCCGAAGTGAGACTGGCCAAGGCGATGTTCGCCCGATGGATTTCGCGCCCGCGCCACACGATGGGGCCGGTGACGAGAAAGGTGGCGAGAACGGCTCCCGCAAGGATGCATTGGTTCGTGCTCATGGTGAACAAGGTGATGTAGGCCAGCCAGGATGCGCTGAGCGCCGGTGAGGAAGAGAGCGCGGCCGTGGCAACGGCACCAGCCGCGGATGCGGTGGAGAAATTTCCCCCGAGGATGGTGCCGAGTCCCGCGGTGAGCGTGGTTGCCGGAATGGCCACGCCACGGCGGCGGAGAAGTCCCGCGAGCCTGCCAACCGCCCGGCCCGCCTGCTGGCGCAGCGCCGCCTCGCTCCGCCCCGTCCGCTGGGAAACTTCTGCAAAGCTGAGCCCCTCGCTGAAGCGCAGGTGAACGAGCTCGCGGTCCGAGTCGGACAAGTCCCCGATCGCGGCGTCCAGATAGGGCAGGGCCTCCGTGAGGGGGTCCCGGGCATCGGCAAGGCGTGCGTTTTCCATGGCGGATTGATGGTTCCGGAGTTCGCGCTTCCGCCT
>CAXTTX010000177.1:8774-10238 GCA_964247045.1 uncultured Verrucomicrobiales bacterium
GGCATTGGAGGAGGGTCACCCGGTGCAACCACGCCGCCAGGCACCGGAGGTCGGTCAGGCCCGGTGCCTTGCGCGCCAGAATGGCGAAGACCATCTGGGTGACGTCATCCGCGAGATCGGCCCCCAGTTGGCGGCGGGCGATGCCCTGCACCAGCCCCAGATGCCGCCTCACGATCTCGGTGAAGTCCTGCTGGCGCTGGTTCTTCACCCACACCTTCAGGAGTTCGGTGTCCGGCATTCCGGACGATGCTGGGACTGGCGGGGCAGACGGGTGCATTGCTTATCCATACGTGCCCGAAAACATCGGGATGTGACAGGGCAGGCGAAAATATTTGAGAGGGGAGGGGCAAATCGCATCCCGAGGTCCATTGCGACGATGGACGGCAGGCGTGCTGCTATCCACTTGTCAGGGTCTAATCAAATCACCCCGATGCCTTCCAGCCTCAGCACCGGTGTCCTCGCCAGATCCGACTTCTCCCGGTCCAGCGTGAAACTCACCGCCCAGTCGTTCAAATCCTCCGGATCAATCAACGTCTGGTGGATCGCCACGCCATCCTCCGAAACATGCGTGTGCCTCGCGTTCCGCGCCTCCGGATCCAGCCGGATCTGGTGCCGCACCGCGTGATAGTCATCCAGTTGCTTCCGCAGCCGCTCGTTTGACCACGGCTTGCCATCGGAATCGTGCGCCTCCACCAGGCCCAGCGCTCCCTCCGTATCTCCTCGGGAAAGCGCAGTCACGATCGTCAACACGTGGTTCCGCAGATGCCGCGCGAAGGCCACCTTGTCTTTCGTATAGGGGATCTTCGCCTTGAATTCCTCCATCCTGGCACCCATGTCCACCGCCGGCGTCAGCACAGCGTCCGGATTTTTCATCGCCTGCCATTCATCCAGCAGGCTGGAATCCGTGTGCCGCACGATCAGCTCCAGGAAAGACTCCGCCTCCTGCACCGCCTCCGTTTTGAAACTGTCCGGGATCGTCTGCGACAGCACCTTGTAAACCTCGCCGAGGTGCCGCAGCAGCACCGCTTCCGCGCGCTCCAGCTTGTAGGTTTTGACATAGTCCTCGAAGGACTGGTAATTCGTGATCATCTCCCGCGCGATGCACTTCGGCTTCACGTTCTCGCTGCCCAGATACGGGTGCTCCAGCTTGAAGGCGTTGTAGGTCGTGTAGATGAACTCCGCGCCCGGCTTCGGCCATTCCACTTCCTCCAGCATGGCGATCCGGTCCTCATACTCCACGCCTTCCTCCTTCAGCCGCGCCATCAGTTCCGTTTTCAGGAGGTCCACTTGCTTGCGCAGCACCAGATCCGGATTCTCCAGGATGGCCTCGACCAGCGAGATCGCGGTGTTCGTCCGCACCACACCTTCGATGGTGAGCATCCCGTTGGTGATCCGGAGCAGGTCAACCGTGTTCCGGGCGACCACCTTCAGCAGCAGGTCGGCCTCGCCGGTCGTCGAATGGAT
>CAXTTX010000178.1:0-10190 GCA_964247045.1 uncultured Verrucomicrobiales bacterium
CTCTCCCGGATGTAGCCCGACCGACAAGCTGCGGACCAAGAGCACATCAATGGGCCCCAGAATTCCGATCTTTCCATCTTCCTGACAACGGGCGGCATTTGGGAAGAGATCTCTCTTTGCCTCCAGTTCCCTCGCAACGGCCGGCGGTATGAAAACCCCGCCGAACAAGGTTTCCAACAAGCCAAGCTGCCCAATCTCCGCCAGGTTAATCAGGGGCGAAGTGTTGCAGATGATCAGTCGTTCTTGAGCCATCCCTCCAGATTTTCCCGCTCGGCCTGATAGTCGGAAAAATCCAACGGCTGATTGATCCCGTGATCACCCAGCCAATGCTGGAACCCGGCTTTGTCCATGCCGGCCAACTTGCATGCGGCAGCACCGCCGATGACCCCGTCGGTAAAAAGGGCCGCGGCGAGCCTGCGACGCAATTCAGATTCCATCTGGAGACGCGGGATCTTGGCCCCGGCCAGCACATCCTCTGGGATCTCCAACAAGATGCTGTTCATGCGGATACCTTAACTCCCCGCGCTCCGTCATGCGAGAGGATTATGGCACTTGGCTGCCACCGGGCTTGAAATCCCCCTCCCTCCTCGCCTAAGCACCCCCGTGCAGAAAGCCTTCATCCTCGGTGCCGGCCTCGGCAATCGCCTCCGTCCTCTCACCGGACGACTGCCGAAACCGCTCGTCCCTCTTTTCCATCGTCCCCTCGCCGCCTGGATCGTGGACGCCTGTGAAAACGCCGGCCTCAAAAGCTTTGCCATCAACACCCATCATCTCCCGGAGGCCTGGGAAAGCTTCTACCCCGGCAAGGACATCACCCTCTTCCACGAGGAAGACCTTCTTGAAACCGGCGGCGGTTTGAAAAACATCGCCCCCTGGCTCGGCGACGATTCCCTCCTCGTCCACAATGGTGACATCTTCTCCACGCTCCCCTTGGAGAAACTCACCGCCGCCCATCGCGCTTCCGGCCTGCCCGTTACCCTGGCCCTCCGCACCAACGGCACCGCGCCTCACATCGCCCTGGATGCCGCTGGCACCCGCGTCACGGACATCCGCGGGAAACTCGCCGGTGCTCCCGGCACCCACACCTTCTCCGGAATCTATTGCCTCGAGCCATCGTTCCTCGATCTCATCCCGCCCGGCGAAAAAATCTCCGTCATCCCCGCCTTTCTCGAACTCGCCCGCCTGAATCTCCTCGGCGCGGTCGTCCTCGATGACGGCGTCTGGCTCGACCTCGGCGACCGGGAGTCCTATCTAACTGCCCATCGCGAGCTGGACCTCGCACCGGCAATCCATCCCGAGGCCACCATTGCTGCCGGCGCGAGCGTGGAGCGCTCCGTCATCGGCCCCGGCGCGATCATCGCCCCCGGCGCCACCGTCCGCGATTCGGTGGTCTGGCCCGCCTCATCCGTCGCCGCCGGAGCCGTGCTGGACCGCTGCATCGTCTTCTCTCGGAATCCCGCCACCGGCAACCACCAGGACGCCGATATCTAACACGACTCAATCCTTGATCGAAATCGTCGCCGTCGAGGGGCTCGCCACCCGGTAGCCCGCGTCATCCACGATTTGGAAAACCACCTTCTCATCCGGCTCGTTCGTCGCGTCTTTCGCCGCCGTGATCTCAACCGCCGCCGCGCGTTGTCCTTTTGGGATCACCACGGTGAATTCCCCGTTCGCGTTCCCTATCCCGCTGACCCGCGCCGGTTTCACCACGGAAATCTTATAGTCCTTCGGCAGCGCGTCGCCCGATTCCCCCCTCACCGGCCGTGTCATGACGACCGCCACGTCCTGCCCCGTCGGCCCCACCCGCGCGACCCGGAACATCGCCTTTCCCGCTGACCCCTTCCCGCCTTCCGTCGCCGAGGAATCCACCACCTCCGTGTGTACGAATGGCCCTCCCGAGGTAATCCGCAGGTCCACTTTTTCGTTTTCCCCGTCCACCGCGAACAAGCGGACCACCGGCACTTCCAATCCCCCTCCACTGAAGGTCACCGTGCTTGGCCCCGTGTCGGAGGAAAACGGAATCGCATACCCGCCGGAGCCGGAGGTCTTCGCATAAAACCCTCCCGTGAGCGGCCTCACCCCGATGCCGGACAGGCCCTCACCCGGCTCGCAGATGCCGTTCCCGTTCACATCATAGTACGCCACACCTAATAAAAAAGCGGGCGAGCGCAGCGCGATTCCATAATCCTGCGTCACCGCCAGCTTCCCGTATTTTTGCGCGCTCGCCCCGGATCGCGCCACGATCCCGATCCCCACCTCACGGAAAACCTGCTGCCCGAAATTCATGATGTTCAGCCGGTGCCCCAGCCCCGGTTGCGTTCCGCCCGGCCCGTTGCCCCAGTCGATGTTCAGCCCGCAGTGCGCGTAAAACGTCGTCGGCACCAGGTTCGAGTAGATGCTCTCGTTGAAGGCGGAGACCTCGTATCCCTCGTCCTCGATCCGGTCCAGCTCGCTGGTCCCGTCACTCCCCGTGTGGCTCTGGAAATTCTTCTTCGCCATGTCCGTGCTATGGCGGCGCGCCGCGGAGAGCAGCTTCGCATTCATCGCCAATGGCGGCCGCGTCGGATAGCCGTTGAAGTCCTTCTTCAGCTTTGCCAGGTCCACGTTGTAGAAATTGATCGCGAATTTCACGTCCGCATCCTTCACCCCGGCGAGCCGCTTCCCTTCGGCGGAAGGATTCGCCCGCGCCCGGTTGATCAGTTCCAGCATGTATTGCTCCTCGCCGGTCGGGCTGCCGTGGCTGTAGAGGGTCTGCCCCTGGGCGGCCAGCGGTTGGAGTGCAAGCGGGGCCAGCACTGGAAAAAAAACAAGATGGATGGGCAGATGGGTTTTCATCGGCAAAAAGGGGGAGCTTTTTTTGAGGACGGGAGGCCCGTCCGACAGGCATTATACACCCTTTTTCCCCGCCGTCACCCCATTAGGGGACACTTCGTTTTTTGAAAGACAAGTGGCGGAAATCCGGTAAAAACCACGCAACTCCTTGAGAAACCCGGGAGATGGCCATCCCACCCCTGGTCCACACCTCTGCCTTCCCACCTATCATCATTGCTTGCCATCGGCCCCGGTAACCGATAATCCCCGCAGACACCAAACCCATGACACATTCAGACGCATCATCTGTTCCTAACGCAAAACGGCTCCTCTGGGCCGGCTTCATCGCCATCCTAGCCACCGGCATCGGGTTTGGCGTCCGGGGTGGCATCCTGGCGAACTGGGCGGCCGACTTCGGCTTCACCGGCGCGCAATTGGGCGACATCGGCGGCGCGGGCTTCACCGGCTTCTGTTTCGGCATCATCGTCGGCGGCTTGATCGTGGACAAGATCGGCTACGGAAAGCTGATCTTCGCGGCCTTCCTCCTGCACATTCTCTCGGCCTTCGTCACCTTCGGCGCGCACAAGGGCCAGCCCCAGGACACCGCCTACATGTATCTCTACATCGGCACCTTCATCTTCGCCCTGGCGAACGGCACCATGGAAGCCGTCGCCAACCCGCTGGTGGCCACCATCTTCCCGAACAACCGCACCCATTATCTCAATATCCTCCACGCCGCGTGGCCGGCGGGACTGGTCATCGGTGGCCTCATCGGCTGGACGATGGGTGAAACCGTCAGTTGGCAGATCCAGCTCGGACTCTTCCTGATCCCGACCGTCCTCTACGGTCTGGCCTTCATGGGCCAGAGCTTCCCGAAATCCGAAGCCGCTCAAAAAGGCCTGAAAATGGGCGACATGATGAAGGAAGTCGGGCTCCTCGGCGCGCTCGTGGCCTGCGGCATCATCGGCCTGTTCTTCAAGGCCCAGCTCGGCGGCGTGCTCGCTTTCTTCACGGGCAGCAGCTTCTTCACCGGCCCGGCGTGGATCTACGTTTCCTGGGGTGTGGCTCTCGTCCTCTGGCTCATCGTCGGTGGCAAGACCGGCTTCGCCACCGGCTCGTTCCTCCTCTTCATCCTCTTCGTCACCCATGCCCTCGTCGGCGCGGTGGAGCTTGGAACGGACGGCTGGATCCAGAACATCACCGGCAACATCCTGACGCCGGCCCAAGGAAAGATCCTCTTCGTCTGCACCTCCATGCTGATGTTCGCCCTCCGCTTCTCGGCCCACTTCATCGAGAACAAGCTGAAGATCAGCCCGATCAACCTGCTCTTCATCTGCGCCATCCTCGCGGTCATCGGCCTGAACCTGGTCAGCGGCATCACCTCCTTCGGCGGAGCGCTGCTCGCGCTCGGCGTCTACGCCCTCGGCAAGACCTTCTTCTGGCCAACCATGCTCGCCGTGGTGGGTGACCGTTTCCCGCGCACGGGTGCCATCGCCATGTCCGTCATGGGTGGCATCGGCATGATGTCCGCCGGACTTCTCGGTGGCCCCGGCCTCGGCTACGCCAAGGACCGCTTCACCGTGGAGCACCTCCAGCAGACCGCTCCCGCCGTCTATGAGGCAAACAAGGCGGAGAAAGCCGGTTCCTTCCTGACCTTCAAGCCCGTCACCGGTCTCGATGGCACCAAGCTTTCCGAAGCCCAGAAAGCCACAGACAAGACCCCGGACCAGAAGATCCTCGCGGATGCCAGCATCATTGGCGACCGCAAGACCCTCAAGGCGGACTCCTTCATCCCCGCCGCGATGGCGCTGGTCTACCTGCTGCTGATGCTCTTCTTCAAGGCGCGCGGCGGCTACCGCCCCATCAGCATCGAGGAAGCCACCGGCGGCGTCCAAGGCCCGGTCTTCTGATTTATTCAGGACTTCTTGATTTCCAAGACCGCACGTCATCCGGCGTGCGGTCTTTTTTTGCACTTGCGGCAATAGCTCCCCGCGCGTGGACTGTCGGCGATGACCGCTGGTCCCAAGATCTTCCGGAAGCTCGGCGCGGTCCTCGCGGCAGTCTTCCTCACCTGCCTCCCCGCCGCCGCGGACGTGAAAATCAACGTCGCCGACGGCTTCGACTTCCCCGTCGGCAAGCCGAACGCGGATGGCTACTACAAGGCCCGCGGCCTCCGCCTCCGCGAACCCCGCCACTATGGCGAGGACTGGAACGGCCGCGCCGGTGGTGACAAGGACCTCGGCGACCCCGTCTATGCCATTGCCGATGGCATCGTCACCTTCGCCCACAACGTCAGGCAGGGCTGGGGAAATGTCGTCCTCACCCGCCATGCCTACCGGGATCCCGCCAGCGGCCAGGTGAAATTCATCGATACCCTCAACGGCCACCTAAACGAGATCATGGTCAAGGAAGGCCAGCCCATCAAACGCGGCCAGCAGATCGGCACCATCGGCAGCAACTTCGGCATGTATCCCGCCCACCTCCATTTCGAGATGCGCCACAACCTCGCCATCGGCATGGACCGCAACGGCGCGGCCGCGGACATGACCAACTGGGCGGACCCCACCGACTTCATCAACAAGCACCGCCAGCTCAACCGCGAATGGCGCCCCGTCCCCATGCCCACCGGAACCTACAAGGAATACTTCGGCTTCAAGGGCCTCTGAAATGACAGCCCCGCCCAAACGCCGGCAGTCCGGTTGGTTCACCCTTCTCCTGGTGGCCGCCGCCATCGCCGTCTGGGCCTACGAGCAAAAAACCTCCGCCGATAGAAACTCCGCCTCCCGCCCCGGAAAATCTCCCCCCATGGAATCACCACGGACCCCGGCCGGCATCCCCGCGGACAACGGCATCACGCCACGCACTCCGTCCACCTCGTCCACCCCGGGCCGCTCCACCGGCAGCTCCTCGGTCGAAAAATCCGGCGGCTACGAGTCCTATCAGAATTGCACCCTCGCCGACGCCCGCAACAATGACGGCGACAGCTTCAGGGTCGCCCTGCCCGATGGCCGCAGCGCCGACTTCCGCCTCTACTTCGTCGATACTCCGGAAAGCGCCTTCAAAACCTACCCCGACGGCGACACCAACCACCAGCGCATCGCCGAACAGGCCCGCTACTTCGGCGACATCACACCGGAACAAGCCGTCGAGTTCGGCCAGAAAGCCAAGCACTACACCCTCGATCTTCTCGCCTCCCGCCCCTTCACCCTCTACACCGTCTGGGACAGCCCCTTCCGCGATGATCGCTTTCACGCCTTCATCCGCGTCACGAAGAATGGCAAATCCTGCTGGCTGGATGAGCTCCTGGTCGAAAAAGGCTACGTCCGCATCTACACCAAGGGTGCCGACCTCCCTGATGGCACCTCCTACTTCGACCACAAAACCCGCCTCAAGTCGCTGGAGTCTTCCGCCAGGAACTCCCGCGCCGGCGCCTGGGGACTCTGAGGCCTCGTCTTCCTAAACCGTGGCAGGGATGTCATGTCCCGCTATTTTTTACGGAAGGAGACAGACGCCCGGGCGTCCATCCGCTGAACTAAGCTGAGATCAGGCCCGGCATCCTTCGTCAGCGTATTTACACGGAACCTGAAAGGACCCACAACAGTAGCCCTTACAAGGATAAATCGCAAAATGAAAACCCTGATTCTTGTCTGCGCCAGCTGTCTGTTGGGTTTGCCTGTCACCGTTTCCGGAGAACCCGTTCCGCCTGAGGAACTCTATTTGGGTTTTCTCCATCAGTTGCAGTATGTGGAAACCTCCGCTGACCTCATGAAGCTCATCCCCGGTTGCCCGGCCCCGGTTCCGGATGTTGGTGAAAACAACACGGAGATTCTTTTGAAAACCAAACTGTTCGGCCAACCCGCCGCCGGCGAATTCAATTTCCATAACGACATCCTCGTATCGCATGGCTTTCAGATTTCGTCCTTGGATTACAAGGGCGCTCACCGGGCCTTCCTTCAGGCTTGGACGATCCTTGAAGGACAGGTGAAAGAACTCAAACCCACCGTTGAATTGCCCGACTCACCCGATGCCGATAACACGGATGGGGTCACGGATAAGATCTCCATCTACGGCGAGGGCGTGGTAATGGACGCCTCCTTTCAGGTGCGCCTGGAAATGCGGGAAAATTCAATCGCCGTGGGTTGGGGAGCCCAAAAGGCCAGCTCGGAGCAAAAAAAGGACACCATTCAAAAGCAGGCCACCGGGACGGAGCGGCCTGTCGAATAGATCCCTGGTTCCCGGGCCACACCTTTATTCCCCGACCACAAGAAAGAATCCCAACGGCCTGAACGCCGAAGAACCGATCGCCGAGCCCGTATTGTGGAACCTCACGCCTTCTACTTCGTAAGCCTCGAAGGGCAGATGCGTGTGCCCGAAGTAGCAGTCGCGTGTCTCCACCCGCCAACCGGGACAGGCGCTGTCGAGATACGCGGCCAGCCGCCCCACTGTCCGCGCCCGCGGAAAATGCACCGCATGCGCGGCAACGGTGATTCCCAGCCGGTCAGCCAGCTGATAGATCCGGCCACCCATTCGCCCCCGCTGCCGGTCGTGCTTCCACTCCTTCCGGTAGGCGGCCAGCCCTTCGGCATCCATCAGGCGGTGCGCGCAATCGCCATGCAGGAACACGCAAGTCCCGATCCGCAGCACCGTCTCATGCCAGTGGAATTTCGGACACTCGGCCACCACCTCGTCCAGGCGCCGCGTGAAGGCTTCCAGGCAATCATGGTTTCCCACCATGAAGTGGATCTCGGCCTGCCCGTATTGGGTCGCGAATGACTTCAACCAATCCAAGGCCGCGCCGATCCCCGCCGCTTCGTCCCCCGCCACGCTCCACCGGAAATCAAAGGTATCCCCATTGAGGACGATCACATCCGCCTCCGCCAGTCTCCCGCCGATGGATTCCAAGCGGGTTGTCCCCTCAGAGCGGACTGAAAACAAATGGAGGTCGGACAAAACCAGCCCCCTCATGGGTTCGCGGCTCCCGGAAACTCCGGCAGGCTTGTCACCCCCGCTCATTTGAAGGCGATTTGGCCCCTCTCGCAGAGAAAGAGCGCGTCCGGCACATTCTTGTGATCCGCACCGGGGTATTGCGGGGCCAGTTGGTTCCAGGCGACGGGCATCGAGACGCCGCGTTTCATCCGGCTGAACAATTCGACAAAGAACGTCCCGAAGATGTCTCCCCGGCGCGAAAGGGTCACGACGATATTGGCCGGAGGAAATCCCTTTTGGCTCATGGCGCCGCGGCAATGTTCGGCAGAATTGTCGTTGGCCAGAATGGCGATCATGGCCCCTGAATCCCGCACCAATTCTCGATAGGAACGCGCATCGCCACGGATCGAGCCATCCGCCTCAAGGATCGCATAGAGCAAGAGGACATCGCAGCGCGGCGCGAGAAAATCGGATTGTTCGACCTTTTCAAACAACGGGGCGATCCGCTCGATATCCTCCCGCATCACTCCTCCAGCGGCTTCGCCTGCCAGATTGAGGAAACCCAGCACCGGCGATTTGATCCGCGGCAGCGTCAGGCGACGAAAGATGAAAACAACGACAAGAATTCCGACAATCGCACCAATTCGTATTAGAAAATCGGACATGGTTGCAACCCGGTGGTCAACTGAAACTCAATCCCCGCTCTTCAACACCTTGATGAACGCATCCTGCGGGATGTTCACCTTGCCGAACATCTTCATCTTCTTCTTACCTTCCTTCTGCTTCTCCAGCAGCTTCCGCTTCCGCGTGATGTCACCACCGTAGCACTTCGCCGTCACGTTCTTCCGCATCGCGGAAATCGATTCCCGCGCCACGATCTTGCCGCCCACCGCCGCCTGGATCGCCACCACGAAAAGGTGGTTGGGAATCACTTCCTTCAGCTTGCCCGCGAGCACGCGGCCGTAGGATTCCGCCTTGTCGCGATGCACGATGGTCGAGAATGCCTCCACCGGATCACCGGCGATGAGCATGTCCATCTTCACCATCTTCGCGGCGCGGTAGCCGGCATGTTCATAATCCATCGAACCGTAGCCACGCGTCATGGATTTGAGGCGATCGTTGAAATCGACGAGGATTTCGGAAAGCGGCAGCACGCAGGAAAGCATCACGCGCATGTCGTCGATGGTTTCCGTGTTGGTTACATCGCCACGCTTCTCGAGCACCAATTGCATCATGTCGCCGATGTATTCACCGGGCACCATGATGTAAACGTTCACGATCGGTTCCCGGATTTCCTGGATGCCCTGCGGCTCGGGGAAAAGCGTCGGGTTGTCCACGATCATCTCCGTGCCGTCCGTCATCGAAACCTGATAGATCACCGACGGATACGTGGAGATCACATCCATGTTGAACTCCCGGCGCAGCCGCTCCTGGATGATCTCCATGTGCAGCAGCCCCAGGAACCCGCAGCGGAAGCCGAAGCCCAGCGCGGTGGAACTCTCCGAGGAAAACGTGAACGCCGCGTCGTTGATCTGCAGCTTGCCCATCGCCATCTTAAGAGCCTCGTAGTCCGAGGACTCCACCGGATAGATCCCGGAGAAAACCATCGGCTGGATCTCCTTGTAGCCGGGCAGCGGCTCCGGGCAGGGATGCGTGTTGTCCGTCAGCGTGTCGCCGATCTTCGCCTCGTCCGCGGACTTCATGTTGGCGATGACGTAGCCCACGTCTCCCGCCACCAGCTTGTCGCGGATGGTCATCTTCGGCGTGAAGACGCCCACTTCCTTCACCTCGTAAGTCTTGTTGGTCGCGAAAAGCTTCACCCGCTGGCCTTTCTTCACGCTGCCGGAGAACACCCGCACGTAGGAAACCACCCCGCGGTAGGTGTCATAGATCGAATCGAAAACCGAACAGCGCAGCAGCTTGTCCGGGTTCTCCACCGGCGCCGGCACGCGGTGCACGATCGCTTCCAAAATCTCTTCAATGCCGATCCCCGCCTTCGCCGAGGCTGGAATCGCATCCTCCGCCGGAATCGCCAGGATCTCTTCCAACTGCTTCTTGCACTTCGCCACGTCCGCGGCCGGCAAGTCGATCTTGTTCAGCACCGGGATGATCACCAGGTTCTGCGCGTGCGCCAGGTGCAGGTTTGCCACCGTCTGCGCTTCCACGCCCTGCGCCGCGTCCACCATCAGGATCGCGCCCTCGCAGGCGGCCAGCGAACGCGCCACTTCATACGAAAAATCCACGTGTCCCGGCGTGTCCAGCAGGTTCAGCTTGTAGGTTTTGCCGTCCTTCGCCGTGTATTCCATCGCCACCGGGTGCGACTTGATCGTGATCCCCTTTTCCCGCTCCAGGTCCATCGAGTCGAGCTGCTGCGCGCTGCTTTCCCGCATCGTCACGGTGCTGGTCGCCTCCATCAGGCGGTCGGAAAGCGTGGTTTTCCCGTGATCGATGTG
>CAXTTX010000179.1:0-4522 GCA_964247045.1 uncultured Verrucomicrobiales bacterium
GTCGTAAGGCGCCAATCCGGCCAAGGCGACGATGGACCGCCGGCCGACACGACCGAGTTCAGGCATGAAGGCCAGCAGAGAATGGGTGGTCTGGTTGCCCACTCCGCTCACCTCCCGCATTTTGACATCCGCTTGGGAGAGGCCGGGATCTCCGGCGATGAGGTTTGCCGCGGCAACCTCGAGCACCTTGATTTGTTTGCGATATTGCTTCTCCAGATCCTTGAAGAGGCGGAGCACCAAAGGGGACCGGTGGTGTTCCGCGCGGTTCCGCTCCCGGTGGAGGGAGTCCATGAGTTCACCGCGTGCCCTCATCAGGTCGTCGAGCTTTTGGCGCGCCAAATCCTTTGGCTGCAAGGGTCTGAGCTTCTTGGCGTGGGCAGCGCCATAAGCGCTGAGCAGGCGCGCGTCCAAGGGGTCGCCCTTGGCCAGGTGGCCGCCGGATTTGGCAAAACGGCGGACCCGCTGGGGCGGAACGACGCTGATCAGGATGTCTTTGACAAAGGCCGCCTCGACCAGCGGACGTTCATAGCCCGCGGTGGCCTCGCAGACCAGGTGGGGCCTTGTCCAGGGTTTGGCAATGGCCTTCAACAGCTTGGCAATGCCCTTCGGGTGGTTCTCAAAACGGTGGATGGTTCCATGGCAATCGGCGACGAGCTCGTCTTTCGCGACATCGACTCCGAGATGGACGACGGGGTTGGATGGTGGCAGGGTCTTCATGTCGGTTTCGTTCATGCTTGCAATGCGAACTCACGGATTGCTCCGGCGGTTCAGGCAACGGTTCGAACTGAAAGATCCGACATGCCCGCAGCGGCCCCAACTGTAGGACGAACTCGCTTTTTGATGGCGGCTCGGCCTGGGGTACGGACTCGCTGCAGGCCGGCTCACCGGGACAGCTATTCCCGGTGGGCCGTTGGATCATTGGAGGCAATTGAATGCCTTTTCGTGACCAAAGGGAAGATACAAGCCTGGGGTTGGCGCGAAGCGCCTACCCCAGGTGGCAGGACGGAGAATCCGAACCACAACGTGGTTCCGTAAGTGCCGGGCTGCGGTGGGTGAAACGCCGCACCCCTAACAACAAGCCCCCTTCACGCCGCGAACGGATCCGCCGCGCCACCTCGCGAACTCACCCTCGCCACCACCGGCTCCCCGGCATCCGCGACACCCGGATCAGCAGGTCGAAATTCCCCATCCGCTCATACACCTCCGCGTCATCCACCACCTGCAGGCCCGCCTTGGACAACGCCTCCACCAGTTGCGGAACATAAGCGGGAATTCTTCCGCCTGCGTCCGGGGCACCCGGTCGGGAACGCGCCATCCGCCGCTCCGAACACACAAGGCCACCCGCGGGAAAAACCGATGCCGGTCCCATGAAATCCCCATGAATTCATCCCTTGTCGAGGCGGTTGATTCCCCCGCTCGCATGGTGACCTTTTTCCCACACGCAAGTTTCTCATCCTTCGGCAGTTCCCACGATCTATATTGGCAGACGGCCTGTTGATTGAGAAACACCCCCGGATTTGCTAAAATAGCGGGATGCAAAAGCCATTCACCCGCCCTCCCGCACCTTCGCCCCCTCCCCGGCAGCCCCATGGTCCCACTTTCACCACCCTCTGCCCTCCTCCTCTTCCTCGGAAATCTCCAACCAAAACTCCAAACACTTGGCATTTGTTGCAGTTTGCGATTTTCCCCACCGGCAGCACCACCATCAGCTTCTAGCAACAAATTCAAAATGAAAGCCTTGCACCAAATCCCCCCCCCGATTTCCCTTCGGACCTGCCCTTTGTCCAAATCGACAAAAAACGACAAAATCACTGCTGCATAGTGCTGCTACGCTACGGATTTTGCAAATTCGCCCTTATTTTTAACGGCAAATTCCGGCCATTTCGCACCGCCACACCCCCTCCACCACAAGTTCAGAGCTTGAATCCACCCCCCGCTCCCCGAAAGTGGCAGCGCCCATGAAAGTCACCATCTTCAGCAGCAAGCCCTACGACCGTGAGTTCCTCTCGAAATTCAACACGGCCCACGAACTGGTCTTCATCGAAAACCACCTCACCGCCGAAACCGCCGCCCTCGCCGACGGCTCACCCGCCGTCTGCGCCTTCGTGAACGATACCTTGGATGCCGCCGCCCTCTCGGCCCTCGCCGCGGGTGGCACCCGCTTCATCGCCATGCGCTGCGCCGGCTACAACAACGTGGATCTCGCCGCCGTGAAATCCCTCGGATTCCAGATCGCCCGCGTCCCCGCCTATTCGCCCTATGCCGTCGCGGAGCACACCGTCGCTCTGCTGCTCGCCGTGAACCGCCATGTCCACAAGGCCTACAACCGCGTGCGCGAGGGCAACTTTTCCATCGACGGCCTCATGGGCACCGACCTCCATGGCAAGACCGTCGGCGTCATCGGCACCGGCACCATCGGCGCGATCTTCGCCCGCATCATGCGCGGCTTCGGCTGCGAGGTCCTCGCCCATGACATCCGCGAGAACCCGGAGTGCATCGGCCACGGCGTCCGCTACGTCCCGCTCGATGAAATCTTCACCCGCAGCCACGCCATCAGCCTGCATTGCCCGCTCACCCCGGAAACCCGCCACCTCATCGACGCGAAGTCCCTCTCCCTCATGCGGGAGGGCGTCTTCATCGTGAACACCAGCCGCGGCGCGTTGATCGATACGGAGGCCGCCATCGCCGCCGTCAAGAACGGCAAGATCGGCGGCCTCGCCCTCGACGTCTATGAGGAGGAATCCGACCTGTTCTTCGAGGACCTTTCCTTCCAGATCATCCAGGACGACATCTTCATGCGGCTCACCACCTTCCCGAACGTGATCGTCACCGGTCACCAGGCCTTCTTCACCCGCGAGGCCATGGAGAACATCGCCACCACCACCCTCGCCAATCTAACTGACTTTGAAACCGGCCGGGATTGCCCGAACCTGATCCAGCCGGCCTGATAACAATCCCCACCTGAACCCACCCTCATGTTCCCGAAGAAAGCCATCGAACAATTCATCGTGAAACCCGGCAGCCGGGTGAACCTCAAGGACTACTCCACCGATTGGAAAGGCGGCGACGCCGCGGACGGCCTCGCCAACGAGGTCATCAAGCAACACGCCGAAGAGCTGCTCGGAAAAAGCCGCCACGAACTGGATGAAGTGCAGGAACTCCTCTACGCCAGCGACACGAAGTCCGTGCTCCTCATTTTCCAAGCTATCGACGCCGCCGGCAAGGATGGCACCATCCGCCATGTCATGTCCGGCGTCAATCCGCAGGGTTGCCAGGTCGTCAGCTTCAAGAAGCCCTCGGTCGAGGAACTGGACCACAACTTCCTCTGGCGTTACATGAAGGCCCTGCCGGAGCGTGGCCGCATCGGCATCTTCAACCGTTCCTACTACGAGGACGTTCTTGTCGTGAAGGTCCACCCGGAGTGGATCAACCAGGCGCAGGTCGGCAAACCCGACGACAAGCTCTGGGAAAAGCGCTACGAGGACATCAACAACTTCGAGAAACACCTCGCCCGCAACGGCACCCTAGTCCTCAAGTTCTTCCTCCACCTTTCCAAGGACGAGCAACGGAAGCGCTTCCTCGCCCGCATCGACGATCCGAAAAAGCAGTGGAAGTTCGCCGAGGCCGACGTCACGGAGCGCGAGTTTTGGAAGGACTATCAGCACGCCTTCGAGGATGCCCTGTCAGCCACCAGCACGAAGAAAGCCCCCTGGCATGTCATCCCCGCCGATCACAAGCACATCGCCCGCGCGCTCGTTGCCGACATCATCGTCTCCGCCATCAAGGATCTCGACCTGAAATATCCCGAGCTATCCGCCGAACAAAAAGCCGCCCTCGCCACCTGCCGCGAAAAGCTGCTGGGAAAAGAAAGCGGCAATGCCTGAGGCCAATCGCCTCACCACTCGGTCTTCAAGCCGTGGCTCTTGAAAAAAGCAAGTGCCCTGTCCTTTGACACAAGCACCAGTTTCTTATGAATAGCCTGCCATACGATCATCCGGTCAAAGGGATCACGATGGTCCGGCGCGTAGGGCAGCAAGTGCAGGGTGGCGAGGATTTCCGGATCCAGCGCGGCTTCAGCAAGTCCCAGCTTTCCAACCGCGGCAGGAATCTCAGAAGGATTCGTCCCCGGCAAGATCAGTTTGCCCAAGCCATACTTCAGGCTGATCTCCCAATAACTCACCGGACTCACCCAAACCTCATTGGCCGGATTTTTCACGATCTCGCGCGTTTTCTTACCCAGCTTCTCCGGTTCGAAAAGCACCCACAACAAGGCATGTGTGTCGAGCAGCCACCCCATACCTTTTATTTGGAAGAAAGGAACTCGTCCTCGGTCATTTCCCAACCCTTGAACTCCGGCTTGCCCCGCTTTGACAAAATACCCAACTGGCGCGTCTTCTTCGGCGGGGGAACCGGCACCAGCACCGCCACACTCTCACGACGCCGTCCCTTTTGCACGAGAATGCTGGCACCTCCGGCCACCTCGTCCAGCAAGGCTGGCAAGTTCCGTTTGAACTCCGCGATC
>CAXTTX010000179.1:4532-6277 GCA_964247045.1 uncultured Verrucomicrobiales bacterium
TCACCGTCTTCATGCCACCAGTCTCAACCAAACTGGACAACTTGTCAACATGTCACGGATTCCCCGTCCGCTCCTCCCGCCGCACCACCGCCTCCACCACAACCCCCATCACGACACCCGCCGCATAGGCCACCAGATCCGGCGCGTTGAACGTAGACCCCAGCACCAGACGACCGATCCACCTCGCCCGGATCGCATCGATCCACGGCGCATGATAGAGTTGCAGGAACTCAATTCCCCACGCGACCCCCAGCGAAAGCAACGCCAGCTCCACCATCGCCAGCCGCGGGAACAAAAAGCCGAGTCCGAAAAACACCACCATCGCCCACAGCGCGTCACCGCCATACTTCGAGAGAAAGGGCGTCAGCGGCAGGAACTTCGACCGCCACGCCAAACCCGCCATAACGGAGAGGCCCGCCAGCATCACATACAATCCCCGGCTTCGTTCCATCTTCATCACAAGAACATGCCATAGCCCCTCCCTCCCACCGGTGGAAAGGCAAGAACACCCCTTCATGGATTCTTCACGGCACCTTCGCTGTCGTGCCATGGCTCTCAATTTCCTCAACCCGCGCTCGACGCCGCCCCCGTCCCTTCAGACACTCCCGCGCCTCGGCTTCCCATGAGCACGAACCACCAGCCTCCGGACTTCGCCACCCTGCTCGCGGAGAGGAATTTCCCCGCGATCAAGGCGGAGATGTCCCACCTGCCGCTTGCCGATTCCGCGGAGGCGATGGCCCTGCTGCCTCCTGCCGAGCAAGCCGTCCTCTTCCGCCTGCTGCCCACCGCCAAGGCCGCGGACCTCTTCGAGTATCTCCCCCTCGAGGCGCAGGAAAAACTCCTCCACGCCATGGGCAACGAGGACGCCGCGAAGATCCTCCAGGCCATGGCGCCGGACGACCGCACCGCCCTGCTTGAGGAACTCCCCACCCACGTTTGCGCGCGCCTTGTCGATTTCCTCTCCCCGGGCGAACGCACCGCCGCGCTGGAACTCCTGGACTATCCCGAGGACAGCGTCGGCCGCCTGATGACCTCCGAGTATTTCGTCATTCGCGAGGAATGGTCCGCCCGCCATGTCCTCGACCACATCCGCGAGCACGGCAAGGACCGCGAAACGCTGAACGTCCTCTACGTCGTCGATGACACCGGCAAGCTGCTGGACGATATCCGCATCCGCGAGCTGCTCCTCTGTCCGCTGGAGAAAACCGTCTCCGAAATCCGCGACGGCATTTTCACCGCCCTCCACGCCACCGACGATCAGGAAACCGCCGTGGCCATGTTCCGGAAATACGACCGCACCGTCTTGCCGGTCATCGACAGCCGCGGCGGCCTGGTCGGAATCGTGACCGTGGACGACATCCTCGACGTCGCCGAGGAGGAGGCCACCGAGGACATCCAGAAAATCGGGGGTATGGAGCACCTCGACGAGCCCTACATGGACATTTCGCTCGGCCGCCTGATCCGCAAACGCGCCACCTGGCTCATCGTCCTGTTCCTCGGGGAAATGCTCACCGCCACCGCGATGGGCTACTTCGAGGCCGAGATCGAGAAGGCCGCCGTCGTCGCGCTGTTCGTGCCGCTGATCATCAGCTCGGGCGGCAACTCGGGCAGTCAGGCCACCTCGCTCATCATCCGCTCGCTCGCCTTGCGCGAGCTCGAGCTCAAAGACTGGTGGCGGGTGGCGCTGCGCGAGCTGCGAAGTGGAACCGCGCTGGGCGCGATGCTGGGCGTGATCGGCTTCGTGC